>JAUIGT010000087.1 GCA_030432615.1 Verrucomicrobiia bacterium | reverse complement strand
AAAACGCCATTCCTGTCGTTTCACGGTGGGATCGTCCGCGTAGAAGACCGACGCCAGACCCGAGTAGGGGCGGTCGTCGCCCTCGAGATGGAAGAGGCCATCCGCGCCCTCGGCCAGCAGCGCGCGCTGCTCGTCGTCGGAATCGAGCGTCGGATCCCACGGCACCGGCGGCATCAGGACCCAGTTGCCTTCGTCCGCCTCGCGAAAGGCGTCGCGCAGGTCGCGATAGTTCGGCTCCCCGTCGCCCTCTCCGCCGAAGGCCGTCGCCGGCAGCGGATCGACCAGGGCGGGAAAGTGGAACTGGCCCTCGTAGCGGACCACGATGGCCCGCTTCCCGACCACGAGGTTGTCGAGCATGGCGAGCAGGACCAGCAAGCCAAGGATGACCATCGACCAGTGACCGCGGCGGATGGACTGGAAACGATGGAGCTGGCGGCGCGTCTGGGGGCTGAACTGGAAGTCCTTCGGCGCGAACAACACCAACGCGGCGCCCCCGAGAATGAGCAGGGCGCAGGTGACCCAACCGAAGCTCTCCTTCCAGCTGAAGAACCACTTCAGGCTGGGAAAACGAATCTCCAGCAGGTGAAAGATCACCGCCAGGAGGCCGATGGCCGCGAGGCCGTATCCCAGTTTGCGAAACATGTTCGTGAAGTGAAAAACCCGTTTCCGGCTCGGACGCGCGGTCGATCTCCTCGAGGCCGACGCCCGCTGCCGCATTCAATCGTTCATTTGAAACTCACCCTCGGATCCACCAGCGCCACCAGCACGTCGGAGATGATGTTGCCCAGCAACATGAGAAAGGCCGCGAAGGCCAGCGTGCCCATGACCACGGTGTAGTCGCGTTCCAGCACCGCGTTGAAACTCAGCAGGCCGAAGCCGTCGATGTCGAAGATCTTCTCGATGAGCAGCGAACCGGCCACGAAGATGGTGATGTTCTGCCCGAAGGTGGTGGCGATGGGGATGATGGAGTTGCGGAAGGCGTGGCGGAACACCGCGGTCCGATAGGGCACCCCCTTGGCCGCCGCCGTGCGCACATAGTCGGCGGCGAGGTTGTCCATGAGGTTGTTCTTCATCAGCATGGTGAGGAAGGCGAAACTGCCCACCAGGTAGCAGATCAGCGGCAGGACGCTGTGGTGGACGAGGTCCTTGATCTTGCCCCAGAGGCTCAGGCTGGAGAAATCCTCGCTTACGAAATCCATGATCGGGAACCAACCCAGGCGCGATCCCAGGTAGACCACCAGCAGCGCCCCGAGCACGTAGCCGGGAATGGCGTAGCCGATGAAGACCAGGATCGAGGAGGCGGTGTCGAGAACGGTGCGGTGCTTGATCGCCTTGAGCACCCCGAGAGGGATGCAGATCACGTAGGTCACGATCATGGTGATGACCCCGTAGTAGATGGAAATCGGGAAACGCTTCACCATCATCGACCAGACCGGCTCGTTGTAGCGGGTCGATTCCCCCAGGTAGCCCTGGAGCACGCCGGCGAAACGTGACTGATAGAGGAGGGCGCGGGGCGCGAAGGATTCCGGTTCGTCGCGATCGGGATTGAGCCGGCGCCATTTCTCGGCGACCTCGTCCGGCGATTCGACCCCGGCATCCCATTCTTCCATCAATGCCGCATCGCCCTCGGTCACCTTGGCGCTGCCGTCCCGCGCGATCTCGACCCGGGTGACGCTCCCGGGAATGGTCAGCGTGACCGTGTCTTCGCCCTCGGGAAACTCGGCCTGCACCTTGTTGAGCTGACGCGGGAGCGCACCGAGCCAGGTGAAGTAGGCACTCAGCGCCGACTGGTCGTAGCCGTAGTAGGACGCCAACGCCTCCTTGGCCGCGTCATCGATCCCCGAGCCCCCCTCCTCGCGGCTGGCCCGCGAGGTTTCCCCTCCCTGGCCCATCATCCCGGCCCGCAGCGCGGTCTCCAGGGGACCGCCGGGGGCGAAACGCGTGATGAGAAACACCAGCAGCGTCAGTCCAAACAACGTGATCGGCACGAGGAGCAGACGCCGGATGAAATAATCTCGCATGCGGATTCGGGGGAGGTTTCGAAGGGAGTCGAAAAACGGAAGCCCAAAAGTGCCCGCGAAAGCCCCCCGCATCAACTGCCGTTTTCACGGCCATTCAACCCTGTCGGGTCCAGGACCCGACCCTCTTCGATGTCGTCTTCCCATCCGCTCAGGAGCCGCGCTTCAGCAGCACCATGAACTGGAGCGGTTCCAGGTCGAGTTGCTTGGCGGCGATGACGGTCTGGCCGGCGACGATGTCGACGAGCGCTTTTCTCAGGCCGAGCTGCCGCAGGCGCGGCGCCTCGACCACCTGGGGTTGGTCGCTGAAATTGGCCAGGCAGAGAACCGTCTGTTCGGGCGTGGTCCGGAACCAGGCGAAGACGTGATCGTTTCCCGCGTCGACGATCTCGGTCTCGCCGCGCGCGATGGTGTCGTTGTTCAGGCGCATCTGGGCGAGCTTGAGCAAGCCCGAGTGCAGGAGGTGCTCCACGGTTCCGGACTCGGTCCGCTTCTTTGCCTTTTCCCAGTCGAACTTGGGTCGGTGGAGCCAGCGCGCGTCCCCCTCCTTCTCCAGGTCCTGGTGGTAGCTGTGGTCGTTCAGCATGCCGATCTCGTCGCCGAGGTAGATGAGCGGAATCCCTCCGATGGTGAAGATGACGCCGTGAATGAGGAGAATTCGCCGGAGGGCCAGTTCGATCTCCTCCTCGTCTTCCTCGGCGAGCGCCTTCCCGAGCCCGCAGAGGGAGGCGCAGGTGCCGCAGACCCGGGCGTCACCGGTCTCCGGATTTTCCTGGAACGGTTCGCCCTCGGCGAAGCTGGCGTCGTGACGGCCGACGTAGAAATCGTTGAGAAACCGCCGGTGATCGTGCGGGTTGATGTCCAGCGCCTCGGCATCGCGATTGTCGAATCCCCACCCGATGTCGTCGTGACTGCGTACGTAGTTGACCCAGGCGCAGCCGGGCTCGAGCGCGAACCGCTTTTCCATCGAGTAGCGCAGCAGGCGCGCGTTGCGCGTCGCCAGGCTCTCCCACAGCAGTGCCATCAGGAGCGGGTTGTAGGACACCTGGCACTGGTCGGCCCCGATGTAGCTCTTGATGTCGTCCGGCGCCACGATGGCCTCGGACTTGAAGACCATGCTGGGGCAGACGATCCGCGCGATGGCGTTGAAGGACTCGATGAGGCGGTGGGCCTCCGGCAGGTTCTCGCAGTTGGTGCCCTTCTGTTTCCAGATGAACGGGACCGCGTCCATCCGCAGCACCTCGACCCCGACATTGCCGAGGAAGAGCATCTCCTCGACCATGGCGTTGAACACCTCCGGGTTCCGATAGTTCAGGTCCCACTGGTAGGTGTGGAAGGTGGTCCAGACCCACTTCTTGATGCGGGTCAGGTAGGTGAAACACCCGGGATGTTCGTCGGGAAAGATGGTGCGCAGGTGCCGCTCGTATTCGTCGGGCTCCTGCCGTGAATCGAACATGAGGTAGTATCCCTGGCAGATCTCGTCGCCCTCCTTGGCTCGCTGGGCCCAGGCATGATCGTCGGAAGTGTGGTTGAAGACGAAATCGAGCACCAGGCTGATCCCGTGCTGGCGCAGCTCGGCGGTCAGTTCCTCCAGGTCCTCCATGGTGCCGAGATCCGGGTCCAGTTCGCGATAGCTGCTGACCGCATAGCCCCCGTCATCGTCCCCATCCGGAGTCCGGTAGACGGGCATCAGGTGGAGGTAGGTGATTCCCAGTTCCTGCAGGTAGGCGATCTTGTCGCGCAGCCCCTTGAGGTCGTCCGAAAAGAGGTCCACGTAGGCCATCGCCCCGATGAGCCGGCCGCTCTGGAACCACGCCGGATCCGCCTCGCGCAGGCCGTCGGAACTTTTCAGCTCCGGCGACCGTTGCAGCCACATCGTGGCCATGGTCTCGAGCAGCTTCTCGAGGTGATAGAAAAAGTCGAAGTGGTGCCCGTAGAGTTCGAGCAGGTGACGGAAAAGGGTGGAAAAATTCTCCTCCAGGCGAAACTCGAAGCCCTCCCATTCCGGAGACTGCGATTCCTCGGGGAAACGGCTGTGAAGCCGCTGCTTGAGGCGATCGAGACTGATGCGGCACTGGAGATCGGAAACAGGCATGGATTCGGAAGACGCGGCTTTCCCGGCCGGAGCCGGGTCGAGTCGAAGGCTGGAAAAACGTGGCGGAGAAAACTCAGAGCAAACGCCGCGCCAGCGAGAGGGCGCCGACGATTCCCGCGCGTTGGTCGAGGGCCGGCGTCTGCAGGTAGAGATCCAGTGGCGGCAGCGACCAGTAGCTTCCCGCATAGGTTTCGAACTCCCGGCGCACCCGGTCGATGAGCCCGTACTGCTGGAGCACGCCTCCCCCGATGAGGATGAGATCGGGCGACCAGGCGGCGGTCAGGTTGAGCGCTCCGAGCGCGAGGTACTTCGCCTCCAGGTCCCAGGCGGGATGATCCTCGGGCAGCTCGTCGGCCGGCGTTTCCCACCGCGCCTCGATGGCGGGACCGCAGGCGCGGCCTTCCAGGCAGGAGGGATGAAACGGACAGACGTTGGTGTCCTTGCCGAACTCGACGTCGAGATTCGGCATCGCCATGTGTCCGATCTCCGGGTGCATGCGCCCGTGCAGGGCGACACCGTCGTGGAGAAAACCGCCGCCGATCCCGGTGCCGACGGTGACGTAGCAGAGATTGCGGTAATGCTTGCCCGCCCCGACCTCGGCCTCGCCGATGGCCGCCGCGTTGACGTCGGTCTCGAAGGCGATCGGCACCGGCTCGTCGAGCCCTTCCCGGATGGCGTTGACGAGATTGAATCCCGCCCAGCCTTCCTTCGGCGTGGTCAGGATGCCGCCGTAGCCGGGCGAACGCGGATTGATGTCGGCCGGGCCGAAGGTGCCGATGCCCATGGCACGGATGGGACCGTAGTTTCCCATCGCCTCCCGGAAGAAATCGATCACCTGGCCGACGGTTTCCTGGGGCGAGCCGGTGGGAAAACGCCGCTCCATGAGGGGTTCTTCGGGCGTCTCCGCGACCGCGCAAACGTACTTGGTGCCGCCGGCTTCGATGCCGGCGAGTAGGGGGGTGGATGATTCCATGATGATCGTTGCTGATGGATGAGTGACGCAGGATTCGGACCGGATCTCGCCTCATTCCCCGTCGCCCGCATGCGCCACCACGTCGGGCGACAGCACCGCTTCTTCCTGTCGATCTTCGTCGGGCAGCATGCCGCGGGCACAATCGGGGATGCGGATATCGCTGTCGAAACGGTAGGCCCGGAATCCTTCCAGGAGTCCCTCGAAGTTCGGACGTTCGGCCAGGTAGACGCGAGGCAGCTTGCGGCAGGGTTTCAGCTCCTTGGCATGGTCGGAGCCGAGCACCCCGAGGAACTGTCCCGAGAGCGCTTCGTGGTCGTTCCCACGGCGGGCGTAGTAGAGGACCTTGTCGGCGGGAATGCCCCAGCGCATGGCCACGTAGCGAACCGCCTGGCCTTTGCCGGAGCGCAGGGGAATGACGTCGAGAAAGAAGCCGTCCGAGAGCAGCACCTTGACGGGAAGGTTCCGTTCGCGGAGACGCTTCTGGATTTCCCGGCGACCGGGAGCGACGCCGGATTCCCAGGTGTAGGAAATCTTGAATCGATGCTGCCGGCCTTCCTCTTCCTGGAGCCGGAGTCCGGGCACCTCCTTCAGCGCCTCGATGATGGCCTCGGGTTCCCAGCGGTGGGCGAGGTGTTTTTCCCAGGTCTCGTCGGGAACGAGCCTGGCGCCGTAGTGAATCTCGGCGCCGAGTTGGGTGATGAAGACGTCGGGTTGCGGCAAACCGTAGCGCCCGATCAATTCGCGGGCCGCAGGCAGGCTCCGTCCGCTGGCGATCCCGAATCCGAGATGTGGGACACCCGCGTCCACGAGCTTCCGCACCTCCGCGATGGCCGCCTCGTCCTGCTCGGTCGCGTTCTCATCGAGCCCGGAAAAAATGATGCGGTCCACCAGCGGCAAGGTGGTCCGGACTTTCGCGGCGATCAGGTCCGGTTTCGAGATCTCGTCCAACAATCCCGAGGCCTCCTCAAGATAATGGTTCACGTGGTTTTCCCAAGTGTAATGCTGGTGCACTCCCTCGAGGCCGTTGGACGCCCAGCGTCGCAAACGGTCGCGATCGGCGAGCGCGGACTCGAGGGCCGCGGTCAAGCCGGGCACGTCCTGCGGGTCGATCAGCAGCCCGTTCTCGCAGTTGGCGAGAATGTCGCGCGGCCCCCCGTCGTTGGTGGCCAGCACCGGCACGCCGGATGCGGCGGCCTCGATCACCGTCAGGCCGAAAGGCTCGGTGAGGGCGGGATTGACGAAGATGCCCCCCTTCTCCGCGGCGTAGCGATACATCGCGGGAATCTCGTCCGGCTCATGTTGCTTGGGAATGGCGACACACCCGTAGAGATCGTAGTCGTCGATCAACTGCAGCAGTTCCGTCCAGACGCGCCGGGCGCCGGGGTTCAGTTCCGCGATGGTCTCGCGGTTCCCGGCGATGAGAACGAGGTTGGCCGTGTCGCGCAGGGTCTCGCTTTCCCCGAAAGCCCTGACCAGCGTCGCCAGGTTCTTCTTCTCGTCGGCCCGAGCGATTGCGAGCACCGCGGGCCGCGACGGATCGTCGAGAAAACGTTCGATGCCTTTCAGGGTGGTCTCCGGAACCGGCCTCTCCCCGGGCGGCGCGTAGCGATCGACATCGACTCCGGGCGGGATCACCCGCATGCGATCCGGAGCGTAGAAATCGTAGACCGAATACTGCTGGTCGACCTCCTGCCGCGTGCTCGTGACCACCAGCGAGGCGGCATCGAGGCTCAGTTCCTCAGCCTCGATCCGGGCCGTCAGGTTGTAGCGCCGATCGACGGCTTCCGGGTCCTTGGCCCCGTCGAGAAGACGCTCGCGCTTGGTGCGACCGAGCGAGTGTCCGGTGAAGATGAAGGGGCATCCCAGCAGGGAAGCGAGGCGGCTGCCGACGTAGCCGGCATCGGCGTAGTGGGCGTGGATGATGTCCGGGAGGCGCCCGGCCTTCCGGAACTCGGCCAGGGCCTGGTCGATGAAGGTATCGAGGTAGCGCCAGAGGGACTCCTTGCGCAGGTAGCGCCGGGGTCCGGCGGGAATTCGCTTGATGTAGGCGCCATGACCGAGGACCTCGACCGGCTGCGCGTAATCGACGCTGACCTTGGGATCGATCACCTGCCGAGTCAGCAGATCGACCTGCCCCACCCGGGGATGCTCGGCGAGCGCCCGGACCAGTTCGAGCACGTACTTGCACTGTCCGCCGGTATCGGCATCGCGCCCGAGTTCGAGATCGCCCCCTCGAATCAGGCCGTGGATGGAAATATGAACGAAGTAGAGATTTTCCGTGCTTGTCATGATCACGCGCGCCGCTCACCGACGTCTTTGTCAAGGCGGTTGAGGTGATGCTCGAGTCCTTCGATCACCCCCGCGGCACAGGGTAGCGACGCCTGGAACGGGGAAACCTTACGAACCGCCTCGATCAGGGCGGGCTCGGCATTGGAAACAAGGACGCCGCGGACGCCGTCGACTTCGTACATCGAGGCGTCGTTGCCAGAGTCGCCCGCCACCACGATCTCGTCGGTCGGGACGCCGACCTCGGTTCCGAGCCACGCGACGGCGTTGCCCTTGTTGGCGCGCACGGGAAGAAAATCGAGATCGCGATTGGAGGAGTAGATCGCCTGGGAGCGAACACCGCGTTCCTCGATCCTGCCGACGAGGTCGTCGATCTCACGCGTGTCGGCATCTTCCCAATACCAGCGGCACTTGTGGGGATTCTGGCATTCGTCCGGCTGCGGACGCGCCTTGCCGTGATCGAGAACCGTTCCCCACACGATATCGTAGTCCCAGTCCTGTCCGAGATATTCCCTCCAGTTCTCGAGGGTCGCCGCATCTCCGGAATGGAAGATCACGGTGCCGACCCCGCAGATCAGGAAGTCGGGTTCCGGCAGGCCGGTCACGGCGATCAGGGATCGGGCGTCTTCCAGTTCGCGACCGGTGTTGTAGACCAGCAGGGGAGGCGCCTCCCCGTTGCGAATCTCGGCCCAGAATTTCGCAAACAGGCCGGCGCTCTCGGGGCCGTCGTAGATCGTGCCGTCGATATCGGTGGAAAACAAACGCATGGAAACAGGGAGGAAGGAACCGGCATTCGGAACGTCCACGTGCGATGTCATCGGTTACGCCCGCCGGCCGATTCCGGTCCGCTGAAGGTTCTCGTCGGTTCCCCTAAAGATAGGGACGAGAGCCCCGAATGCGAACGAAGTTCCGGAAAAAGTCTGTTTCCTCTCTTACTAAGCCCAGAGAATTCCATCTTGATCCCGCCTGAAGAGCGACCGTGGTTGCCCATGTCATGTCGAGCAAACGAGAACACTGGGGCTGGGGGCTCATCGGCCCGGGACGTTTCGCCCGGGAATTCGCCGAAGAACTCGCGAACCACGAACGGGCACGAACGGTGGCCGTCGCCTCGCGCAACCGGGAGCGGGCGGAACGATTCGCCGAGGACTTCGGTTTCGAGCGGGCCTGTGATGATTACGCCGACCTCGTGAACGACCCCGAGGTGGATATCGTCTACGTGGTCGTTCCCCACGTGTTTCACCACGAGATCGCCTCCCTCGCTCTCGACGCCGGAAAAGCCGTCGTCTGCGAGAAGCCCCTGACTCCCACGGCCGAGAACACCCGGACACTCTGCCGATCGGCACGGGAGAAGAAGGTATTCCTGATGGAAGCCATGAAGACCGGTTTCCTCCCCGCGATCAAGCAAGCCCGCCAATGGATCGCCGACGGAGCCATCGGCGAGCCGAGGCTGTTGAAAGCGGATTTCTGCTTCTTCGGCCCCGAAGATCCCGCCGACCGACTCATGAATCCCGACCTCGCCGGCGGCTGCATTCTCGACGTCGGCATCTACCCGATCTACCTGAGTTTCCATCTCCTTGGCCCGGTCGCCTCCCTCGCGGCCACCGGGCATCTCGCGGAGACGGGAGTCGAAGACACCGCCGCCATCGCCCTGCGTCACGAAAACGGTGCCTGCGCCTCGCTGACGGCCTCCTTCCGGGCACCCGAGAACATGGACGCGGAGATTCTCGGCAGCCGTGGCCGCATCCGCCTGCCGAAGTTTCACGCCGCCGTTTCCGCCGAACTGATTCTCGAAGACGGCAGCCACGAGACGTTTCACGATGACAGCGGCGGAATGGTTGCCGCCGAGATCGGCGCGGTCATGGACGCTCTCGATGCCGGGGAGATCGAGTGCCCCGGTCATCTCCACGAGGACAGCATCAAGCTGGCCGA
Source organism: Verrucomicrobiia bacterium (assembly GCA_030432615.1). Taxonomy (GTDB): domain Bacteria; phylum Verrucomicrobiota; class Verrucomicrobiia; order Verrucomicrobiales; family DEV007; genus JAEUHH01. The sequence goes on along the minus strand of JAUIGT010000087.1, from coordinate 6,496 downwards.
ACTGATGGACGAAGCCCTCCGCCAGGTTCGCGGAGACTCGGCCAGGAGGGTATGATCGCCGATCCGACCCTGTTTCATCGGTTTCCGAAAGCGTCAGTTCGCCATTGATAAACTTCCCGGTTCGGAAACACTACCGGGCATGCCGTCGCTCCTCCGCCCCACCCTTCGCACCCTCGGCGCCGCCGCCTCGGCCGCGGCAGTCCTCGGGATGGTGGGCTGCGGGGGACCGAGCCCGGTGGAGAAAGCGACCGCGGAGAAGACGCTTCTCCTCGGCAACGCCGCCGAACCCCAGGGACTCGATCCGCATCTCGTCTCGGGCGTCATCGAGTCCAATATCATCCGCGCGCTCTTCGAGGGGCTCTGCGCGGAGCACCCTTCGGAAAACGGCACGCCCCTCCCCGGAGTCGCGGAGCGCTGGGAAGCGAACGACCGCTTCACCGAGTGGACCTTCCATCTCCGGGAGAACGCGCGGTGGTCGGACGGTCATCCCCTGACTGCCCACGATTTCATCTTCGCCTTCCAGCGCATCCTCAACCCGCGCCTCGGTTCCGAGTATTCCTTCATGCTCTACTACATCATCGGGGCGGAGGACTACCATCAGCGCCGCCGCACCAAGGCCGTCTGCGCGGACGCGCCGGCGCTTCCCATCCCGTGGGAAACGATCGAGAAGGAGGTCAACCTGTCCGGCAATCCCGAGGCCGCGGAAGGCAGTTTCGAAAACAAGGGACTGGACCACCTCTCCACCGCGGAACTCCGCCAACTGCGGGAAGAGCCCTCCCTGTTCCCGTGGCCGGCCTCCATTCCGCGGGACACCGGGAAATTCCTCATCGACCAGCTCATCGCCTTCGACGAATCGGGCGAATCGCTGTGGGATAAGATCGGGGTCGCCGCCACCGCCGTCGACGACCACACCCTCCACGTGAAACTGCGCGGACCGATGCCGTTCCTCCCGGAGCTGACCAAGCACTACACCTGGTTTCCGGTGCCGGAGCATGTCATCCACGAATACGGGGCCGAGGAAAACCGCTTCACCGAGTGGACCCGTCCCGGCAACCTGGTCTCCAACGGCGCCTTCACCCTGAAATCGTGGCGGATCAACGATCACATCGAGGTGGTCAGGAATCCGGCCTACTGGGACGCCGACCAGGTCCAGCTCAACGCCATTCGCTACTTCCCGATCTCGAATGTCTACACGGAGGCTCGCATGTTCTTCAACGACCAGTTGCACGCCACCTACACGCTGGGACCGGAACTAATCGCCTACAGCCGCGAGCATCGCCCGGAATCTCTGAGGAACGAACTCTACCTCGGCACCTACTTCATTCGCTGCAATGTCACCCGGCCGCCGCTCGACGATCCGCGCGTTCGCCACGCGCTGTCCCTCGCGCTCGACCAGCAGTCCATGATCGACAACGTGCTCCAGGGCGGCCAGAAACCGGCGCGCGGGCTGGTGCCTCCCTCGGGCGAATACGAGTCTCCCGACCTGGTCCGATTCGATCCCGAGGAAGCCCGGCGACTGCTCGCCGAAGCCGGCTATCCTGACGGCAAGGGCTTCCCCGACATCCGATTTCTCACCACCGACCGCGAGTCGGCCAAGCGCGGCGCCGAGGCGCTCCAAGGCATGTGGAAGGAGCACCTCAACATTTCCATCGGCATCGACCAGATGGAGTGGGCGACCTACCTCTCGACCATGTTCAGGAAGGACTACGACCTCGCCGCCGGCGGCTGGATCGGCGACTACCTCGATCCCACGACCTTTCTCGACATGTGGCAGAAGGACGGCGGCAACAACCGGACCGGTTGGTCCAGCCCGGAATACGAGCGCCTGCTGCGCGAAGCCGAGCAGATCGCCGATCCCCTGGCCCGCTACCGGAAACTCCAGGAGGCCGAAAGCCTCTTCCTCGAGGAACGCCCCATCCTTCCGCTCTACTGGTACACCCGGAACTACCTCATCCACCCCGACGTGAAAGGCTGGCACCCGCTCCTCCTCGACAACCATCCCTACAAGTTCGTGAGACTGGAAGACAGCTCCGCCTCGGCGGAATGAGCCGACCAAGCTCCTCCCGTATTCCCACCATGCTCCGCTACCTCGCCAGCCGAATCTTCCAGGGTTTCCTGGTGCTCTTCGCGCTCTACACCATCACCTTTTTCCTGGTGAAGGCGATGCCGGGGGATCCGTTCACGGGAGAAAAGAACATCCCGGAGGACGTGAAGCGGAACATGCGGGAACAATCGGGACTCAACGACCCGCTCTTCGTCCAGTACCTCAACTACCCGAAGGAGGTCCTGCTGGAAGGCTCCTTCAACTACTCCATCAAGAAGAAACGGCCCGTCGTCGAGATCATCGTCCAGGCGTTTCCCGCCTCCCTCGCTCTCGGGGTCAGCGCGCTGATTTTCTCCGTCATGCTCGCCATTCCCATAGGCGTGCTCTCCGCGCTGCGGAAGAATTCCTGGATCGACTACTCGGGCATGGCGGTGGCCATGGTGGGAATCTGCGTGCCGTCCTTCGTCATCGGTCCCCTGCTCCAGATCGGTATCGCCACCCGGGTGCCGATGCTGAAGATCGCCGGCTGGGATTCCCCCGTAGATATCGTGCTGCCCGCCATCACTCTCGGCCTCGCCACCGCCGCCTACCTGGCCCGGCTGACCCGGGGAGGCATGCTGGAGATCCTCTCCCAGGACTACATTCGCACCGCCCGGGCCAAGGGGCTCTCGACCGGCCGGATCATGATCGTCCACGCGCTCCGGGGCGGTCTCATCCCCTCGGTGGCCTTCATCGGCCCCGCCTTCGCCACGCTCATCTCGGGATCGTTCATCGTGGAATCCATCTTCCAGGTCCCCGGCATGGGCCAGCATTTCGTCAACGCCATCATCGACCGCGACGAGTTCCTCGTCCTCGGCCTGGCGCTATTCTACGGCTTACTCGTCGTCGTCATGAACCTGGTCGCCGACCTGCTCGTCGGCTTTCTCAACCCGCGCGTCCGCATCGCCGAACTCGATGCCTGACCGAATTCCCGACCGATGAGCCGCGTGAAACTCAACCACATCACCGAGGACGATCTCATCGAGGGCACGTCCCTCGGGCGCGACGCCTGGCTCCGGCTCCGCAAGAACCGGATCGCCATGATCAGCCTGTGGCTGCTGGCGGTGATCGTGACCCTGTGCTTCGTGGCCGCCTGGTTCTGCAAGGATCCCAACACCATCAACCTGACCAACAAGTTTGCCCCGCCTTCCGCGGATCACTGGCTCGGCACCGACCAACTGGGCCGCGACCTCTTCTCCCGGATCCTCTACGGGGGCCAGATCTCGATGCTCGTGGGTTTCGTGGCCACGGCGGTGACCCTGCTGATCGGCATCAGCTACGGGGCGGTATCCGGCTACGCGGGCGGACGCCCGGATGCGTTGATGATGCGGATCGTCGATACCCTCTACGCCATCCCCTTCCTCGTCCTCGTCATCATCCTCAAGGTCGTCATCGCCGGGCTCGTGGCCGATCTCGCCGGCTGGACGGTCGAGAATCTCGGCTGGAACAAGGAGTTCGTCTTTCGTTTCGCCAACATCATCCCGCTCTTCGTCGCCATCGGCGCCCTCGGCTGGCTCACCCTCGCCCGCATCACCCGGGCCCAGGTCCTATCCATCAAGAACCAGGAATTCGTCGAGGCCGCCCGTTCGCTGGGCCTTTCCAACCGGCGAATCCTCTTCCGTCACGTCGTTCCCAATACCGTGGGCACCGCCATCGTCTACGCCACCCTGACGATCCCCAGTTTCATCCTCTACGAGGCCTCCCTGTCCTACCTGGGCATGGGAGTCGAGGCCCCCAACAGCTCCTGGGGCATCCTCATCAAGGAAGGCGCCAACTTCCTCGAGACCCAGCCCTCGCTGCTGATCATCCCCGGACTCGTCTTCTCCGTCACCCTCTTCTCACTCAACTTCCTCGGCGATGGCCTTCGCGACGCCCTCGATCCGAAGGCCTCCAAAGACTGAACCGCGAATCAGCACGAATGGACGCCAATTCACCAGAGAATCGGAAACTCCTTCTGAAGGAGGAGGTCTACGCGATCGTTGGATGCGCAATGGAAGTGCTCAATGAGCTTGGAAACGGGCTTCGCGAAAAGACCTACGAGAGAGCCCTTCTCCACGAGTTCGGATTGAGATCCATAGAATGGAGCCAACAAAGGGAATTTCCCGTTTATTACAAAGGTATACAAATCGATGTCTTCATTCCCGATCTGATCGTCTTCGACAAGGTGGTGGCCGACCTGAAGACCATCGAACAGATCACTGACCGGGAGATCGGACAGATGCTGAATTACCTGAAGGTGACCAATCTATCCGTTGGCGTCATCCTCAACTTCAAGCACGCCCGCCTCGAATGGCGGCGCGTCGTCCAAGGAAAACAGGACAATCCCGAACCCGGTTCGATTCGCCACTTTCCAGATCCCCTGGAAGAAAAACATTCGCGCTAATTCGCGTTCCTTCGCGGTTCACCTCATGCCACTACTAGAAGTCGAAAACCTCAAGACCTGGTTCCACACCCGCGATGGCATCGTCCGGGCGGTGGATGGCGTCTCGTTTTCCGTGGAGAAGGGGCAGACGGTGGGGATCGTCGGCGAATCGGGTTCCGGCAAGTCCGTCACCTGCTACTCGCTGCTCGGCCTCATTCCCATGCCTCCTGGCAGGATCGAGGGCGGAACCGCGAGATTCGACGGCAGGAATCTCCTGGCGCTTTCGGAGCGGGAACTTTCCGGTATCCGCGGCAAGCGGATCTCGATGATCTTCCAGGATCCGATGACCTCGCTGAACCCCTACCTCCGGATCAGCACCCAGCTCACGGAGCCGCTGCGCATCCACGATGGCTTGGGAAAATCGGAAGCCCTCGACCGGGCGATCGCCGAGATGGACGCGGTCGGCATTCCCGATCCGGCGAAACGGATTCACAGCTACCCCCACGAGTTCTCGGGCGGCATGCGGCAGCGCGTCATGATCGCCATGGCCATGATCACCCGGCCGGAGATTCTCATCGCCGACGAGCCGACGACCGCGCTCGACGTCACCATCCAGCGGCAGGTGCTCGACCTCATCAAGACCCGGCAGGAGGAACTCGGCACCGCCGTCATCTTCATAACCCACGACCTCGCCGTGGTCTCCGAAGTCTGCGATTTCGTCAACGTGATGTACGCCGGCCGCCTGGTGGAGCAGGCCCCGGTAGGCGAACTGTTCTCCGCCCCCCGTCACGCTTACACCCGCGCGCTTCAGGCCTCCATTCCCGCGCTCCAGACCAAGGGCGAGGAACTCTACACCATCCCGGGACGTCCCCCCGACCTGCGCAGGGAACTCACCGGTTGCGCCTTCGCTCCCCGCTGCGAAACCGCCACCCGCGACCAATGCCTCACCGATCGCCGCCCCGAGCTGGTGGAGATTTCCCCGGGGCACTGGGTCCAGGACTGCCCGGGCTGCCTGGGGCCGTGGAAATGACCCCGCGAATTCTCGGATCGGTTCCCTATCGAGCGGTGCCGATCCGGGATTCCAATTTCTTGACGTAGGCGGCGGGTTCGGTGTTCCCGTAGCCCGCGAATCTCCCGATTTCCTTCCCGCGTGCATCGAGGAGCACGACCGTGGGGTAGGAGTTGACTTCAAATTGCCGGGTCAGCGAATTCGACGAGGTAAGTGAACCACCGGGACGAGGCACATCGACCTTGCACAACACCAGGTCGGAATTGGCGAATTCCTGAAACTCCGCCGAACTCAGGACGATTCTCTCCAAGGCTTGGCAAGGCGGGCACCAGGTGCTCCCCGTGAACAGCAGGTAGATCGGGAGGTCGAACTTCGCGGCCTCGAACTCGGCCGACGAGAGCGAAAGATTCCATCGCGCCGCTCTCTCTCCGAGCCCGGCCTGCAACCTTCGAAATTCCTCGATGTCCTTCTCCGGACTGTCCGGGAGAGACGTGAAAAACTCCCGGTCTTCCTGCCCCAGATCGCCGATCGCGATGGAAAAGTATTTCTCATCCTCCAAGCGCTTGACGGCAAGGAACCCCTGGCTTTTCGCGAGAATCCGGGCGCGGAGATTTCGTCCTTCCGCATCCACGAGGGTCCTCACCATGGGCAACTGAGGCGTTTCCTTCTTCTCCAGGAAATCAGTGACCGTTTCGATCACGCTGGAAGACTCCTCGCCTTCCCCGGCGCTCTCGACCTGCGGTTTCCGGCAGGAAGACAGGGCGAGTAGAAGTATTCCGAAGGCAATGGCGGGCAGGATCGTCTTCATTGGTGCCAACCTTTCTTACCAGAATACGAAGAAACTTCCAACCGGGAATTCCCGGCAACTCCCTTCGTTCTTCCCCGGGAAGGGCCCGGTTTCCGGATTCCCGCCCATCCTGCCCGCGGGTGAACGAGGACTTGGCGATCTCCCCGTTTTCATCGAAGCTGCCCCGAAGCCGCCATGCCCGCCTACCTCCAGCTCGAGAACCTGTCCAAGCATTTCCCCGTCCGTTCCGGGCTG
>JAUIGT010000678.1 GCA_030432615.1 Verrucomicrobiia bacterium | reverse complement strand
CGACACCGCGCACGAGGTGGCGGAGACGAAACTGAAGAACGGCTACGACTTCAACTGGAACGAACTCGAGGTCGAATGGAAGGCGGCCATCACGCCGATCTACGAGGAGATCACCGCGATCCGCGAGCATGCCGACACTCTCTTTCCCGCCTGGGACCGCGCTTTCCTCGACCGCTGGAGTGCCCCGTCCGATTTCGCCCACGCGGCGCGCTTCGGGCACCTCGATGTCGAGGTCGCCACCCTGGCCGGCGCCCTGCCGGAAAACGAGCGACTTTCCCTGCCCGGTCCCGAGCGTTTCTCGCTTCCGGTTTCGCTCTTGATGCCGCAGCGGGGCTCGGTGCTGTTCGAATCGGAGGAAGGCGGAGGACGCGAGGCCTTCATCGCCAGCCTCAACCAGCTCATCCTGCGCCTGCTCTCGGTGGCGCCGGCGGCGAAACTCAGCTTCACCATCCTCGATCCGGTCGGCCTCGGCGAGGGCTTCTCCGGGCTCATGCACTTGGCCGACTACGATGAGAGTCTCATCAACAGCCGCATCTGGACGCAATCCCAGCAGATCGAGGCCCGGCTCGGCGATCTCAACGATCACATCGAGAAGGTGATCCAGATGTACCTCCGCAACGAGTTCGCCAGCATCACCGAATACAACCGGCAGGCCGGCAAGATCGCGGAGAAATACCACTTCGTCGTCATCGCCGATTTCCCCGCCAACTTCAGCGAGCTGGCCGCCAAGCGCCTCACCAGCATCGCCGCCAGCGGAGCCCGCTGCGGGGTCTACCTGCTCATGCACTGGGATCGAAAACGGCCCGCGCCCCAGGACTTTGATCCCGAACAGGTTCGCGATCACGCCCTCCGCGTCGTCGGCAGGAAAAACGGCAAACTCCTGCTCGAGGGCGAAGCCATTCCCGGCGCCGAGTTCGCGCTCGACCGACTCGCCGACGACGAGGCGCTGGTCAACGACTTCATCCACCAATTCGGCGCCGCCACCCGCGATGCCGACCGGATCGAGGTGCCCTTCTCCGACATCGCCCCCACGCCCGAGGAACTCTGGAGCGTGGAAACGACGAAGGAACTCCGCGTTCCCATCGGCCGCACCGGTGCCACCAAGCGCCAGTATCTCGCCATCGGCCGCGACACGAAACAGCACGCCCTCATCGCCGGGAAGACCGGTTCCGGGAAATCGACGCTGTTCCACGTCATGATCACCAACCTCGCCCTCTGGTGCAGCCCGGACGAGGTCGAGTTCTACCTGGTGGATTTCAAGAAAGGCGTCGAGTTCAAGAGTTACGCCAACGCCAAACTCCCCCACGCTCGGGTCATCGCCATCGAGAGCGATCGCGAGTTCGGACTCAGCGTGCTCCAACGGCTCGACGAGGAACTGAAGCGACGCGGCGATCTCTTCCGGAAACTCGGCGTCCAGGACCTGCCCGGCTACCAGAGAGCCGGCGGCACCGAGCCGATGCCGCGCACCCTGCTCCTGATCGACGAGTTCCAGGAATTCTTCGTCGAGGACGACCGCATCGCCCAGAACGCCAACGTCCTCCTCGACCGTATCGTCCGCCAGGGCCGCGCCTTCGGGATTCACGTGATCCTCGGATCCCAGACCCTCGGCGGCGCCTATACCCTGGCCCGCACCACCCTCGGCCAGATGGTCATCCGCATCGCCCTCCAGTGCAACGAGGCCGACGCCTACCTCATCATGGACGACACCAATCCCGCGCCGCGCCTGCTCACCCGGCCCGGCGAAGGGATCTACAACGACCAGGCAGGGATGATGGAGGGCAACAGCCCGTTCCAGGTCGTGTGGTTGTCGGAAGAAGAGCGCGACAGCTACCTGAAGAAAGTCTCGGAGAAGGCCGCCGCCTCCGACCACGAGTTCGGCGCGCCCATCGTCTTCGAAGGGAACGCTCCCGCCGAGGTTCGGGAAAACGTTCCCCTCCGGAAAGCGCTGGCGGCGTTTCCCGCCGAGAAACTGCCGACCGAAGCGCATCTCTGGCTCGGCGCGCCCAATGCCATCAAGGGGCCGACCCAGGCGGTGTTCCAACGGCAGAGTGGCAATCACCTGCTCGTCATCGGCCAACGCGACGAGGCCGCCATCACCATGCTGACCGTCGGCATGACCGCGCTTTCGGCCCAGTTTCCCCGGGAAGGCGTGCGTTTCGTTCTTCTCGACAGCAGCGCTCCGGAAACGCCCGAGCGCGAGCACCTCGAGATGGTGGCGAAATTGCTGCCGCAGTCCGTTTCCGTGGTCCGCGGGGGCGACATCGACGCCGCCATGACCGAACTGGGCACCGAGTTGAGTGATCGCCAGGCCGACGAATCCGCCTCGGCCACCGCGCCGTCGGTTTTCGTGCTCGTCAACGGCCTCCAGCGGCTGAAGAAGCTTCGCTACGAGGAGGACTTCAGTTTCTCCCTCGATGACGACGCCGGTGGCGACAATCCCGGCACCGTTCTCAACAACCTCATCACCGAAGGCCCCGCGCTCGGCATGCATGTGGTCGCCACCTGCGACACCTACAACAATCTCAATCGCGCCCTCAGCCGAAAGGCCCTCAGCGAATTCGAGATGCGCGTCCTCTTCCAGATGAGCGCCAACGATTCCGCCAGTCTCATCGATTCCCCCAAGGCCAGCGGCCTCGGCCTCCACCGCGCCCTCTTCTACAACGAGCAGGAAGGCTATTTGGAAACCTTCCGTCCCTATGCGCAACCGGACCGGGAGTGGTTCGCAAGCGCCTTCAAGCCATAGTCGTGAAGGATCACAAAAGGGGCAAATCGCCCGGGTCCGGATTGGATTTCAGACGATTTCCGGTCTCCTTATTTCAACCCACACCATTCCGTGCTCAGTGAAAGGCCTCGAATAACGGAGTCCGACAAAATAGGGACGATTTGCGAGACGGAAGG
>JAUIGT010000677.1 GCA_030432615.1 Verrucomicrobiia bacterium | reverse complement strand
CGCCAAGAACGAGGAGCGCTACCTCGAGCACTGCCTGATCCAGTCCGCCACCAAGGACCAGTTCCGACCCGACGACCCGGTCGCCGTCTACCTGGAAGAATGCATCGACACGCTGCCGGACGGGCAACGCACCCTGTTGCGGATGAAGTATCGCCTTTCCCAATCCTCCAAGGAAATGGCCCGGGCGCTCGACCAGAGCGAGGCCTGGGTGCGCACCACCCTGTGCCGCATCCGCGCGGCGCTCCGCGAATGCGTGGAAGCGAAGGCCCAGGCGGCCAATTGAATTCTTTCCCTCCCCTTTCCCCAATTTTTCCCGACACCCGATGAAAAGCGAACTGCTGGACGCCTACCTCTGCGGAGATCTCCGCGGGGAGTCGGCGGCATTCATCGAGGCGGCGTTGAAATCCGACGCCGCCCTCCGGGAGGTCTATTTCCAGCAGGTGCGAATGGATGCCGCGCTGCGCGTGCTCCTGGAGGACGAGGAACTCGCCGAGGTGTCGCCGGAACGGTTCGCGGCCGGCATCATGGCCCGCCTCCAGACCGAGGAACCGGTCGAGACCGAGGAAGATCGCAAGTTCGCCAAGTCGGTGCTCATGGAGATCCTCGAGGAACGCGGCAGCAAGCCGCGGCCGATGGGCTGGTGGGACTGGGTCAAGGCGGCCGGCGTGGCCGCGGCGGCGGCAATCGCGGCGATTTTCCTGCTCCAGAATGTCCGGGTGACCGACGGCGACGACGCGGGCGGCGGGAGCGGAGGCGATGCGCGCGACCGCTTCGTGGCCCGGATCACCGCGGAAAACCCCGGGGCGGCATGGGCGAAGCCGTTGCCACTGGATCCGGTGACCTCGGATGCCGGTTCCGCCGAGGACAACGGGCCCCTGCCGATCGTGGCCGAAGACGGCTGGATCCGTCCCGGCCGGCTGACGCTGGAATCGGGAGTGGCCGAGGTGACCTTCAATTCCGGCGCCCGGATCTTCCTGGAAGGACCGGCGGTCCTCGAGGTCGAGCGTCCCAACCGGGCCTTCCTGGAGCGCGGAAAGTTGACGGCGGAAGTGCCGAAACCGGCGACCGGGTTCGTCATCAACACGCCCCGGGTCAACGTGGTGGATCTCGGCACCCGTTTCGGTGTCTCCGTGGAGAAGAGCGGCGACACCGAAGTTCATGTCATGCAGGGCGTGGTCGAGGTCAGTCGATTGACCGGGAACGCGGCGCCCTTGGTCCTGGAGGAAGGGCTGGCGGTGCGCGCCGATGGTCGCACCCGCAGCGAACTGCAGGTGATCGAATATGCCGGCGATCGCTTTGCCCTGAAAGTCAGCGAACCGTCGGAGGCGGATGCGCCCCCGCGTTTCCTCCGCTACGAGTTCGACGAGTCGGGTGGTTCGGAAATCGAGGACACCGGCCGCGGCATCGAAGGCGCGCCCTTTTTCGCCTCCCTGTTTCCGGATTCCGACGAACCGACGCGTCCGAAACGTTCCGTGGGCCGGATCGGCGGCGCCCTGGCCTTCGCTCCCGATGAGCGCTTCGACTCCCCCCTTCTCTCCGGGTTCGAGAGCGGCGATGCGCTGAGCGTGGCGTTCTGGGTTCGCATTCCCCCGCGGCCGGACCGCGCCGACGCCAATACGATGCTTTCCCTGGTGACCCGGCCCGAGGGTCCCGGAACCGAGGAGATTTCCTCTTTCGCCCTCGCACCGGTGCCGTGGCGCATGTCGTGGAACGCCGATCCCGGGGAAGGTACCGCGGGGGCCCTGCGGGTGGAAACCGACAATGGCCGGGCCTTCGTCATCGGTAGCACGGACCTCCGCGACGGTCGCTGGCATCACCTGGCCTTCCGTTTCGCCGGCGGCGCCACCGCCGACATCGCCACCCACCTCCAGTTGTATGTCGATGGCCAACTCGAGGATGTCTCCGGCTATCGGGGCGGGCAAGTGCCCAAGGGACCGATTCACCGACTCCGGCTGGGGGGAGACGCCGGCGAAGCCTGCTTCGAGGGCGTCATCGATGAAGTGCACGCCTTTCCCGAGGCGGTATCGCCCTCCGTGCTCCAGCAGTTGGCCGACGGAGCCGAAAAGCTCTGAGAAGAAACAAGTATTCGATTTTTGTCACAAGCCCGCCCCGTCCTGATATCCCATTGAAAGAGAAGCCCGAGTCCCGTATGTTTGCAGGCTGAGCGCTCGCCGCTCTTTCGTCTCCGATTTTCCAAACCAAATCCCTGAATCTGAACACGATTCGACCGTTACCATAGCAATGAAAGCCATCCACAAACACCCGATCATGGCCCTGATTGTCAGCGGTTTCCTGGTCCTGGCTTCCGCGGCTTCCGCCGCCGAGTCTCGCACCTGGACCGACACCCAGGGGCGAACCGTCGAAGCCGAATACCTCGGAACCGAGGGCGCCGGCGCCAACACCATCGTGAAACTGAAGACCGCCGATGGCCGGACCTTCGATTTCCCGATCAACAACCTCAGCGAGGAAGACAAGCTCTTCGTGCAGGCGAACCTGCCGAAGGACACGATGGCGCTCGCCGCCGAGATCGACAAGCTGGTCCTCAACAAGCTGAAGTCCAGCTACTACGATCTCCAGAAGCAGCTCGCGGAACTCCCCGCCCGCACCGATCTCGACAACGATCTCAAGCTCAAGGAAAAGGAGAAAATCGAGCGGGAGATGGAGATGTGCATCCCCAACGAGAACACCAGCGACGAGCAGTTCCTGCGCCGCGCCTATCTCGACATCGCCGGCCGGATTCCGACCTTCGATGAGTCGACCGAATTCCTCGGCAGCAGCGATCGCAACAAGCGCGCCGCCCTCATCGATCAGTTGCTCGATTCGGAAGGGTTCGTGATGCACACCTTCAACTACTACAGCGACCTCCTCCGGATTCGCGACGGGGTCGTGATGATGGGCAA
>JAUIGT010000086.1 GCA_030432615.1 Verrucomicrobiia bacterium | reverse complement strand
ATGTTATCATGACTCCGCGCTTGTTTCCGGGAACGGAACCAGCCAGGGTTTTCCCCATGAAAACCTCAGCCTCGTTCGTCGTCGTCATCTTCCTGGGAATTCTTTTGACCGGGGGCCGCGCGACGTGCGGGGAAGAGGTCGAGAAGAAGGGCAGATCGGATGCCGGTCCCGCCGCGGAGATCGATGGCTTCCGTTTCGAGTTTCCCTGCAAGGGGCAGATGCCGGAGAATCCCAAGGAGGGAGCGAATTGCGAGTCGGCGTTGGTGACCGGTGATCCGAATACCACGGACAATTTCGAGTCGGTGAAGAAATTCCGCGGCGAGACGGGAAAGCGCTACCGGGTCACCCTGAGATTTCGGGGCGTGGTCGAGCCGATGATGTACCAGGGCGGGGAGATGGACGGTCCCTATTTCTACCGGGGCGGTGAACCGAACAACGCCACCTACAACATCTACCGCATCGACATTTCCTCGCCCGAATCACACTACTTTCTCAATCGCCAGGACAAGGTGGGACATCGGATTTTCGCCATCGACTACACCAAGGACATCGAGATCGACGGAGGCGCCACCGTCACCTTGAGTGGAAACGGGCAGAACGGAAAACTCATCTCCAACTTCGCCAAGCTGGTGGTTCCCGACGTCGCACCGGCACCGGAGCCCTACCACGGCCAGTTCATCCAAATGGACGTCGTCGAGGTGGTCGAGGTGAAGTGATTCCTGCGAGGGCTGGGAAATTGTAACGGTGAAGCCATGGAAAATCCCTTCCAATCATCACGACCGAAGCGGGCAAGCACCGTGAGGAAAATCTTGCTCTCCCTGCTCCTGATTCCTTCCCTCGTCCTCGGCCAGGCGACCGGGGAAAAGGGAGTTCGTGTCGTGGAAGACCTTCCCTATCTCGGCGAGGGGCGTTCCGAGAGGCTCGATCTCTACCTGCCCGCCGGACCCACCGATGGGAGGCGACGCCCGGCGGTCCTCATCGTGCATGGCGGTGGTTGGCACGGGGGCGACAAGGGCGCCGCCCGGGAACGAAACATCGGAACCATCCTCGCCGGTGCGGGCTACGTCTGTGCCAGCGTGAACTACGTGCTCGCCGAGAAACGCGAGAAGTTCACCGACAACCTTCGCCAGGTGTGGCCACGGAACCTTCAGGACTGCATGACCGCGGTCCGATTCCTGCGCAGCCATGCGAGCGACTACGGGATCGATCCCGCACGGATCGGCGCCATCGGTGGTTCGGCTGGAGGTCATCTAGTGGCCATGTTGGGCGCCGCCAGCGATGACGACGGGTTCGATCCCGATGGGCCCTACGCCGGGTTTTCCTGCCGGGTCCAGGCGGTCGTTCCTATGTATGGAGCCCACGACCTGCTGCGGATGGCGGAAATCCGTGACCTGTCGGACGGGATGTCCGAGTCCGACAAGACGCTCTGTCGCGCGGCTTCACCGGTTTCCCATCTTTCCGGGGACGATCCTCCCGCCCTCATTCTCCACGGCACCGAGGACAGCCTGGTCCCGGTGGAACAGTCGGAGATCCTCCATCGCGAATGGCAGAAGGCCGGGCTCGAATCCGACCTGCTGGTCATCGAGGGTGCGCCGCACAGTTTCCATCTGCAACCGAAGCAGCGCGACCTCCGCTCTCTGGTCATCGGATTCTTCGATCGCCATCTCAAGAGCGGAACGGACCTGGCGCTTCCCGAGGTGGTGGACGGCTTTCCCGTGCTGCCGGAAGGGATGACGCTCGGTGCGGTGTCGGGAGTCGAAATCGATGGCGACGGCAACGTGCTCGTGTTTCACCGGGGGAAGCATCCCATCCTTGTCTTCTCCCCGGAGGGAAGATTCCTCCGATCCTTCGGTGACGGACTTTACGACTCAACCCATTTCCTTCGCCGCGATCCCGAAGGGCGGCTCTGGACGACCGACAACAGGAACCACACGGTGCTGGCCCTGGATTCCAAGGGTGAAGTGCTGCGCACCTACGGCGAACGGAATGTTCCCGGTGATGACGCGCGGCACTTCGACCGGCCTGCCGATATCGCCTTCGGCCCCGGGGGAATCCTCTTCGTCGCCGATGGTTACGGGAACTCGCGCATCGCGAAGTTCGACGAATCCGGAACGATGCTCCTGGAGTGGGGCAGGAAGGGAATCGGCAAGGGCGAATTCGATCTCCCCCACGCGATTCGGATCGATTCCCGGGGACAAGTCTATGTCGGCGACCGGGAGAACGATCGGATTCAGGTCTTCGACCAGGAAGGCAGGTATTTGCGGCAGTTTGGCGGTTTCGCTCCCTACGGGCTTCACATCGACACCGACGACACTCTCTACGTCGTCGATGGCCGTGCCAACCAGGTCCTACGCATGACTCTGGAGGGAACGATCCTGGAGGCGTGGGGGAGAAAAGGATCCGAACCCGGAAACTTCCGGCTTCCGCACGGCATCGTGGTCGCTCCCGATGGCGCCCTCTACGTGGCTGAGGTCGGTGGGAAGCGAATCCAGAAATTCGTTCGGCGCTCTCGTTGAAGCGGGTCGAGGAGACTGCCTTTCTTCCGTTTTTCGATTCGGGATTCCTACGGTTTCGCGTGCTCGGGTTCGGGAGCCGGCACCGAGGCCAGGTAGGCGACGATGTTGAGAATGTCTTCGGAGGTGAGCTTCTCCACCACCGGTTTCATCAGGGCGGCCATCTCGCCGTTACGGGTTCCCTGCCTGAAGTCGTTCAACTGTCGGGCCAGGTAGCTGGGAGATCGGGAAGCGATCCCGGGGATGTTCCCGATTCCGTTGAGGTCGGGGCCGTGGCAGATGGCGCACTGCAGGGTCCGGCCCTCGCCGCCACCGTAGACCAGGGCGGCGCCTTTCTGGAGCGAACCCTCGGGAACCCAGGCGACGAAGCCGGATCGCGGATTGCGCAGGAATTCGGTTCCGTGCGGATCGACCGGCGATTCGATGATGCGATTCCCGATCGGCTCGGTGCCGGCTCCCTCGCCCTCGATGGGAATGTGGAGCCCGCCGCGCAGATAGGTTTTGGGAACGGTATCGGTTTCCTTCACTTCGATCCATTTCGTCCATTTCATGGACTCCAGGTATCTGGCGCACTCCTCCATCTCCTCGTCGGTCATGCCCTTGGCGGTGTCGATCATCAGTTGGTAGTTCGACTTCCGGGGATCGGCGCAGTTCCGGACTCCCGCCTTCATGTCACGTAGTTGCTGGACGAGGTAGCGATAGTCCTGTCCGGCGGGTGGAGCGTTCTCGGCTTTCCCCTTGCCGTTGGGATAGTGGCAGAGGGCGCAGGCGATGATCTTTCGCGAGGGATCCCCCTTCGCGTAGATCTCGGGCATCTCGGGGTGGTCGCCGGGATACCAGTCGGCCGGTGGCCCCTGGAACATCACGCCATCGACCCGTCCGAGAATCTCGTCGCGATTGAAAGTCAACGGGGTGTCCGGCAGGCCGTGTTTCTTCGTATCCTCCGGCAGCGGTGGCGGCTCCTCGATGGTGATCGCGTAGGCCCAGGCCAGGTCGATGAGGTCCGGCGGCAGCTTGTCCCGGTCGATCGTCCGGGTCTGCCCGTAGGCGAACGAGCCGGTGATGGCCAGGAAAACCACGGAGGCGAAGGGGATGATCGAAAAGGCGGTTGTCGGAAATTTCATGATCGGTGGGAATGTTCCAATCGCCACCGGTAGGCGAGTTTCGGGGAACGACGGGTTCCCGGTTGGTATGGGTGCCGGGCGGAGAAGTCAAGACCGCGAAGGGGCGTCGGGTCCATCTCGCCGGGTGAAGGCGGTCCTCGTCTTCTTCCTGTTGAAGGAGCGATTACGGGTCTTGCCGAGGGAGCGACATGGCGCAAATCATGTGGACAGGAAGGTTGAAAAACGGCGCCGTTCCTGATTGTATACAAAAATGCGCAAAGGGTTCCAGATCGCGTTGGTCGCTTGGCTGTTGGTCGGCGGTTTCGCGGCTTTCGGGGAAGAATCTACCATCGATTTCGAATCGCAGGTGGAGCCGATCCTCCGTGAACACTGCCTCGATTGCCATGGACCGGACAAGCAGAAGGGGGCCTTCCGCGTTGATCGGCTCGCTTCGCTCTTGGCGGGAGGTGATTCGGGCGAGGCGGCGGTCGTGCCCGGCGAGGCGGCGGCGAGTTTCCTGGTGAAGGCGATCCGGCACAAGGAGCCGGATTACGAGATGCCGCCGAAAGGCGATCCCCTGAGCGAGGCCGGGATCGCCCTCATCGAGACCTGGATCGACGAGGGGGCAAAGACGCCCGAACGCTACGGCCCGTCCAAGGAACAGGCGGACCTCACCCACTGGTCCTTCGTGCCGGTCCGGCGTTCCTCCGCCGCGGACGGTATCGATGGATTCATCGAGCGAAAACTGGCCGAGAACGGTCTGGAGCCGTCGCCGGAAGCGGACCGCCGCACGCTGATTCGTCGGCTCTACCTCGTCATGCTGGGATTGCCGCCGACGCCGGCGGAGGTGGAGAAATTCGTGACCGACTCCCGACCCGATGCCTGGTCGCGGCTGGTCGAGGGCGTCCTTGCCAGTCCCCACTATGGAGAGCGCTGGGCCACCCACTGGCTTGATCTCGTCCGTTTCGGGGAAACCCACGGATTCGAGACCAACCGCGAGCGTCCCGGAGCGTGGCCCTACCGCGACTGGGTCATTGCCGCGTTCAACGACGACAAGCCCTACGACCAGTTCGTGCGGGCGCAGATCGCGGGAGATTCGCTCGGCGATGAGATCGGCACCGCCTTCCTGGTGGCAGGCCCCTTCGACGCGGTCAAAGGCCAGGATCCCAAGCTGCGGCAGATGCAGCGAATGAACGAACTCGACGACATGATCAACACCACGGGCACCGCCTTCCTCGGGCTCACCACCGGCTGCGCCCGTTGTCACAACCACAAGTTCGATCCCATCAGCCAGACCGATTACTACGCCATGCAGGCGGTATTCGCCGGCGTCCAGCACGGCGACCGGCAACTGCCGTTGCCGGCGGAGTCCAGGGCGAGGGCCGAGGTGCTCGACCGGGAGGTGACCGACCTGACCGGAAAGCTGCGAAAGTTTCTTCCCCGCACGTCGGAAGCCATCATCGCCATCGACGACGCCGATGCGGAACTCCTGACCGATCCGAAAGGAACCGCCGAAAAGCTGGAGGCGTCTTCGCCTGATCTGAGCCGGGGAAGCTACACCTGGTGGAGCAATCGCCCCGGCGAGGACGTGGCCCGGTATTCGCCGGGATTGCGCGGGCCCTACCGGGTCTGGCTGAGCTGGGGCGCGGGATTTTCCTCGCACTCGGCCGATGCCCGTTACCTCCTGGAAACGTCGGGCGGCCGGCGCGAGATCGCGAACGTGAACCAGCAACTCGCGGCGGATGGCGGAGGCAAGCCGGATCAGCGGATGCGATGGAGCGGGCTGTTCGACGCGGGCGTCCACGAGTTCGAGCCCGGCGACGCGATCGTGCTTCGCGGCGGGGAGACGGGGAGCGCGGTCACCGGCGACGTCATCCTCTTCCAGCCGGTCGACGAGAAACGAGAAAAAGACATGCGTACTCCCTCCTACCGCGCGCCGGTGAACGCGCGGCGGAACGTGGAAACCTTCCCGGCCCGCGAGGCCCGTTTCGTCCGTTTCACCATCGAGGAAACCAACCGGAGCCTGCCCTGTCTCGACGAGCTGGAGATCTACGCCGGCGATGAGAACGTGGCGCTGGCCGGGCGCGGGGCAAAGGCGACCTCGTCCGGGGATTTCGTTCATCCCAAGCACAAGCTCGCGCACATCAACGACGGCCGCCATGGCAACGACCACAGCTGGATCGCCCGCGAGGCGAGCGGTGGCTGGGTGCAGATCGAGCTGCCGGAGACGGTGGCGATCGAACGCATCGAGTGGGGACGCGATCGGGAGGGAACCTACGACGACCGACTTCCGGTTCGCTACCGCATCGAGGTGGCGACGCGCGAGGGAGCGTGGGAACGCGTCGCCGGGTCCTCCGACCGCTGGCCGGTGGGAGAAACCCGGGACCCCGGTGGTGACTATCGCTTCACCGAGTATCCCGAGGCGGAGGCGCTGGAGGGACGGAGATGGCTGGCGCGGCTCGAGGCGGCCCGCAAAGAGCGAGCCGCCTTGGAGGAATCGAACCGGGTCTACGCCGGGAAGTTTCAGCAACCCGGACCGACCCACCGGCTGTATCGCGGCGAACCGGAGATGAAACGCGAGGAGGTCGGCCCCGACGCCATCGAGGTCTTCGGTTCGCTCGAACTCGACAAGGACGCGCCGGAAAAGGAACGGCGGCTGGCCTTCGCCGACTGGGTGGCCGACCCGGAGAACCCCCTGACCGCCCGCGTCATCGTGAACCGGATCTGGCAGTTCCATTTCGGTACCGGCATCGTCGATACGCCGAGCGATTTCGGTCGCAACGGCACCGCGCCGACCCATCCGGAACTGCTCGACTGGCTCGCCAGCGAATTGGTCGAAAACGGCTGGTCGCTCAAACACATCCACCGGCTTATCCTCGCCTCCGCCACCTGGAGGCAATCGCATTTCCCGCGCCGGGAGGCCATGACGGTCGATGCGGCCTCGCGCCTGCTCTGGCGCTTTCCGCCGCGGCGGTTGGAGGCGGAGGGAATCCGGGATTCCATCCTGCGCGTGAGTGGTTCACTCGAATTGGCCTCGTTCGGTGGACCGGGATTCAGTCCCTTCGAGGTCGAGCAGGAGAATGTGCGGCATTACCATCCCAAGGAAAGCTTTGGTCCGGCCGACTGGCGGCGCATGATCTACATGACGAAGGTGCGGCAGGAACGGGAACAGGTATTCGGCGCCTTCGACTGTCCCGACGCCAGCCAGGCGGTGCCCAAGCGGAGTCGTTCGACCACGCCGCTGCAGGCGCTGAACCTGCTCAACAGTTCCTTCGTGATACAGCAGGCCAAGCATTTCGCGGCTCGCCTGGCCGGGGACGAGAAAGACCGTGTCGGCCGAATCCAGCGTGCTTGGGAACTTTGCTATGGACGGCCCGCGACCGAGTCGGAAGTGGCCGACGCCGCGAACTTCATCGAGGCCGAGGGGTGGGTGCCCTTCTGCCGGGCGATGCTGAACACGAACGAGTTTGTCTTCATTCCCTGACGCGCCATGAATGCTCTCCTCAATCGGCGAACCTTTCTCGGCGACACCGCGCGGGGGCTTTCCGGCATCGCGCTCGCCTCCCTGCTGCGGCGGGATTCCCTGCTCGCCTCGGACTCCGGCGGACCGATCCGTCCGAAGATCGATCCCGCCCATCCCTTCGCGGCGCGCGACGCCCACCACCGGTCCGCGGCCAAGCGGGTGCTGGTGATCTTCTGTTCCGGGGCCTGCAGCCAGGTCGATACCTTCGACTACAAGCCCGAACTGATCCGCCGCCACGGACAGCCCATGCCGGGGGCGGAGAATCTCGTCACCTTCCAGGGCCAGCAGGGAAATCTGACGAAGAGCCCGTGGGAATTCAAACCGCGCGGTGAGAGCGGGAAGATGATTTCCGATCTCGTTCCCCATCTGGCCGAGTTGGCCGACGACATGTGTTTCATCCACTCGATGACCGGGAAGACCAACACCCATGGTCCCGGGGAGAATTTCATGTCCACCGGTGACACCCTCGACGGCTTTCCCTCCATGGGAGCCTGGACGACCTGGGCGCTGGGTACCGAGAACGAGAACCTGCCCGCCTACGTCGCCATCTCCGATCCCCGGGGAACGCCGCAATCGAGCGTCAACAACTGGGGACCGGGATTTCTTCCCGCCGCCTTTCAGGGCACCGAGTTCAATGCCGGCAAGCCGCTGGCCAATCTCGACATCCCCGCCGGCACCAGTTCCGGTACCGATCGGGCCACCCGCGCCTTTCTTCAGCGGCTCAACGAGCGCCACCTGGAGCGGTTCCCGGGCGACAGCGAACTCGCGGCCCGCATCTCCAGCTACGAGCTGGCCGCGCGGATGCAACTCAGCGTGCCCGAGGTCACCGACCTCGCTTCCGAGCCTCGCAGCATCGTTCGCGAATATGGCGCCGATGATACCTCGAACCCGCTTAAGGCGAGTTTTGCGAAGAACTGCCTCCTGGCCCGGCGTCTCCTCGAGCGCGGGGTGCGCTTCGTCCAGTTGTTCAACGGCGCCTACCAGACCGGCGGGGAAGGGGTGAGCAACTGGGATGGCCACAAGAAGATCGTCGAGCAGTACAGCTTCCACGGGCCGGTGCTCGACCAGCCCTGCGCCGCCCTGCTCAAGGACCTGAAGCGTCGCGGTCTTCTCGAGGACACCCTCGTGGTCTGGACCACGGAGTTCGGGCGCATGCCGACCTTCCAGAAGGGCGCCAGCGGACGTGATCACAATCCGGATGGCTTCACCACCTGGCTCATGGGCGCCGGGGTGAAGGCCGGCCACAGCTACGGCGCCACCGACGAGTTCGGCTACCGGGCGGTGGAGAATGTGGCCACCGTCTACGATTTCCACGCCACCATCCTGCACCTGCTCGGGCTCGATCATGAGCGGCTCACCTACTATCACAACGGTTTCGAGCGCCGCCTGACCAACGTCCACGGTCACGTGATTCACGATGTGCTGGCGTGATTCCAGAAGGAACTTCCGGTCTGCCTCGGAGAACGGTTCCGAAACCCCATGCGGGAGGCGCCTGGGCGGAGCCTTCCTCGGCGTAGTTCTCCTGGTTCCCGGGGTCGGCGGGTCCGCCGAGTTGCCCGGTCCCGTTCTCGGCGCGATCGAGAGGCACTGCGGCGACTGTCACGATGACCTCACCGCCGAGGGCGAACTCGACTTGTTCGCTCTTTCCTATCAGCCGACCGATCCGGGGAATCGCGCCCGCTGGATCCGCGTCTTCGACCGGGTCGAGCGGGGCGAGATGCCGCCTCCGGAGGAAACGCACGATTTCGGCGAAGACGAGCGAGCCGCGTTTCTTGGGTCCCTGGGATCCGAACTGCGTCGCGCCGATGCCGCCGAAGTCGCCAAGCGGGGAAGGGGAGGTCTGCGGCGAATGACACGGGAAGAGTTCGAACACCACCTCCGCGACCTGCTCGGACTGCCGGACCTCGACATTCGCGACAAGCTGCCGGCGGATCGAGAGTCACATGGTTTCACCAAGGTAGCGAAGATGCTGGACGTTTCACGGGTCCAGCTCGAGGGGTGGCTCGATGCCGCCGAGGCCGCCCTGGCTTCCGCGGTGGCGAGTGGAACGAAGCCCCCTCCGGCGGAGACGTTTCGCGCCACCGGCACCGACCTGTTTCCCGGCTTCGGCACCTTCGGTGGGCGCGAGGCCATGTTCTTCGCCCGTGACGGGGTCATGGTGCCGATCGACGCCAAGAGTTGGAACGGGATGACGCCCGAACAGCGCCGCGACGAGTCCCTGGAGGCGGCGATCTTCCGCTCCGCGACCTGGCCGTATTTCGGGTATCCGCGGGGGTTCCGGGCGAAGGCCACCGGGAACTACCGGGTCCGTTTCTCGGGGAGGGCGGTCCGCCAGGTCCCGGACTTTCGGCTCGTCCCGGCACACGAGCCGCAGCCGATGACTTTCCGGGCCCGCCAGCCTTCGGGGCCGGACGTTTCCGGTGATGTGCGGGAGACGGGGGGCTGGATCGACCTCCAGCCCGAGCCGCGGGAATTCGAAACCACGGTGCGGCTCAAGGCCGGCGAAACCTTCGAATACAGTCTCCTCGGCCTGCCGGTTCCCTTCATCCGCACCGATGGCGGATTTTTCTACGACTTTCCGCCGATGCCGCCCGAGGGGCACCGGGGAGGAGCGATTCGCTGGCTCGAGATCGAGGGGCCGCTGTCGTCGGAAACGTGGCCGCCGCCCTCGCACCGGGTGCTGTTCGGCGATCTCCCGATTCGTGACGTGACCGGGGAATCGCGATTCGGCGTCGAGGTGACGAGCACCGATCCCGAAGCCGACGCCGCGAGGCTTTTCCGTCGCTTCGCGCGTCGGGCCGCGTGCAAGCCGGTGCCGGAGAGCGCGCTGGCCACCTATCTCGAGTTGATCCACGCGCAGCTCGCCGCGGGGGCGCCCTTCGTCGATGCCATGATGAAAGGCTACCAGGCGTTTCTCTGTTCCGGCCACGTCGTTTTCGTGGACGAGCCGGGGCCGGGCGACGAGTTCGCCCTGGCGGCGCGCCTGTCGCATTTCCTCTGGGACACCGGGGCCGACGACCGTCTTCAGCAACTGGCGGCCCGGGGGGAACTCGGGGAGACGCGGGTGCTTCGGGCCGAGGCCGAGCGTCTCGTCGCCGACGAGCGTTTCGATCGATTCGTCACGGGCTTCACCGATCAGTGGCTCGAACTGAAACAGCTCCGGCGCGACATTCCCGACGGACGCCTGTATCCGGAGTATCGCAAGGACGACTACCTCGTCGATTCCATGGAGAGGGAGACGCGCGCCTTTTTCGGCGCCATGGTACGCGACAACCTGCCGGTGACGACCCTGGTCGATGCGGACTTCACCTACGCGAACGATCGCCTCGCGCGTCACTACGATCTTCCGCGGACTCCCGGGTCGGCGATGCGAAAGGTGGAACTGCCCGATGGGAGTCCCCGCGGTGGATTGCTGACCCAGGCCTCGATCCTGAAGCTGACCGGCAATGGCACCACGACCTCGCCGGTGCTGCGGGGAGTCTGGGTAATGGAGAAACTGCTCGGGGATCCGCCTCCGCCTCCGCCGAAATCGGTGCCGGCCATCGAGCCGGACATTCGTGGGGCGGCGACGATTCGCGATCAGCTGGCGAAGCACACCGAGGTGGAGAGCTGCGCCGCGTGCCATCGGCGTTTCGATCCGGTCGGATTCGCCCTGGAGAACTTCGATGTCATGGGAGCGTGGCGGGATCGCTATCGCGGCCTGGAGAAAGGCGACAAGATCACCGGTGTCGATCCCGCGGGACATCCCTTCACCTACTTCGTCGGGCCCGCTGTCGAGGCGACCGGCGAACTCCTCGATGGCCGACGCTTTGCCGATGTCAGGGAGTTGAAGGAGCATCTCGTGGCCGAGCCCCGGCTCCTCGCCCGGAACCTGCTTCACCAGTTCACGCTCTACGCCACCGGCACTCCTGTTCGTTTTTCCGACCGGCCCCGGGTCGAGTCGATCCTCGACCGTTGCGAGCCCGGCGGCTATGGTGTCGGGGACCTGCTCTTCGGCTTGGTGGAGAGCGAAATTTTCACCGGCAGTTCCGAGCCCGAACCCACTGAGCCGGAACGGTGACAGACCCCCGATGAAGTTTCCAGACCGGATGAAAACTCCCCGCCACCACCGCCAGATTGCTCCCAGTCGTCGCCGATTCCTCCGCGGCCTCGGGGTGACGCTGGGGCTGCCGGCCCTGGAAGCGTTCGGTTCGCGCGCCTTCGGGGATGAGACGGAGGAGAGGCCTCGCCGGATGCTGCTGATCTCGAACAATCTCGGCGTCCTGCCGTGGCCGTTTTTCCCGGAGGCGGCCGGCGCGGCCTACCCGCTTTCGCCCTACCTCGAGGAACTGCGCGAATTTCGAGACGGCTTCACCGTTTTCAGCGGTCTCTCTCATCCGGCGGTGACCGGCGGGCACTCGACCGAGAACTGTTTTCTCACCGGCGCCAAGGACCCGACCGGAAGCGGGTTCCGCAACAGCATTTCCCTCGACCAGTTCGCGGTGGAGCGTCTCGGGCAGCGGACGCGTTTTCCGACGCTCAATCTCGGCGTCAACATCGACAAGGCCAATCGCAGCCTCTCCTGGACGCGCGACGGTGTGCTTCTCCCGGCCGAGGACCGCCCCTCCGAGTTGTTCCGTTTGATGTTCGTGCGGGGGAGCGAAAAGGAGGTGGAGCGGCGGATTCATCGGCTGGAGGAGCGGGGAAGCATCCTCGACGCGGTGTCGGAAGATCTGCGCGGTTTTCAACGCGCCCTCGGTCGCGATGACCGTGACCGTCTGGACCAGTATTTCACCTCGGTGCGCGAACTGGAGGAAAGGCTTCACCTGGCGGGGGAATGGGAGCGGAAACCGAAACCCGAGACCGATCGCGAGCCGCCCGAGGACATTCTCGACAAGGCGAAGTTCTTCGAGAAGTTCGACCTGATGCTGCGGATGGCCCAGCTCGCCTTCGAGAGCGATTCCACCCGCATCGTGACCCTGATGGTCGATGGCTTCGCGACGCCGGTCTTCGAGATCGGGGAGGCGGAGAAGTCGCTCAACGGATATCACAACCTCAGCCATCACGGCCAGGCGAAGGAGAAGATCGCCCAGTTGGAAAAGGTCGACCGCCGCCAGATGCGGGTGTTGCGCGACCTTTTTCGGCGCCTGGGGGAGAAGCCCGAGGGAGACGGAACGCTGTTCGATCGCACCATGATCCTCTTCGGGAGCAATCTGGGCGACGCCAATGTCCACAACTGCACCAACCTGCCGATCCTGCTCGCCGGGGGCGGGCTCGCCCACGGGCGGCACCTCGCCTTCGATCGCGATGACAACAAGCCGCTCGGCAACCTCTTCGTCACCCTGCTCCAGGCGATGGGGGTGGAAACGGAAACCTTCGCCAGCAGCAACGGAACCCTCAATGAACTCCTGAGCTGATCCGACTGGGTTGTCCCCATGATGTTTCAACGAACCCGATGAGAAGCCTTCCTCGCCTCCTGAATTTCGCCTCGTTCCCGACTGTCGTTCTCGCGGTCTGGGGGAGCGCGCTGCTTGCTTCACCCGTTATCCTCAGGGCCGACGACCGGGCCTGGCTCGAGGAAAACGGTGAACTGATTTTCCACGACGCCTTCGAGCGGGAAGAGACCGGCAACCTCGCCGCCGCCATCGGGAACGGTTGGAACAGCGCCACCGCCGATCGGGTGCCGAACCTCAAGCAGGCCGACCTGGAAGACGGCATCCTCAAGATCGACAGCGCCACGAAAGAGGCCGGGCACAGCGCCCACATTCACCACGAAGCCGGCTTTCGGGACGGTGGCGTCATCGTGCGCTTTCGCTTTCCCGGCCTGTCCGAACGGGAAACGCTCAAGCTCGGTTTCGTCGATCGCGAAACCCCGGGAATCCACGCGGGCCATCTCTGCTACGCGCTCCTGGAGCCGGAGCGAATCACCCTGATGGACTGGAAGACCGGGGTCATGAACCTCGACATCCGCAAGCGCCGCCAGACCTATCTCGATCGCAAGGAGGCCCTGCCGCCCGACCTTGCGGAGCTGCTCGCCGGAAAGCAGGTCGCCGTGCCGTGGAAGGCGGACACGGAGTGGCACGAACTCGTGCTCGTGACCGAGGGCGACGCGATGCGGCTTTCCCTCGACGGCGAACCCGTCGCGCGCCATCGCTCCCCCGGTTTCGCCCACCCGGTGAAACGCTGGTTCAGTTTCCTCGTCTCGAGCACGGTCTGGATCGATGACGTGAAGATCTATCGCGTTCAATGAATATGCCGCCCTTCCGACTCCGGTACTTACTCCTGGTTCTCCTCCTTTGCTCCGGTTGCCCCTTCGCCGGAGTCGCCGCCGAGTCCACTACCTGGCCCTTCGAAACGGAGAAGGCGTCCGGGCTTTCGCTCCAGGGCGCTGCCGTCGCTGTCGAGGGAATGGAAGGCAAGGCGCAATCGCTCGACGGGCGCTCGCTCTTCGCGGTCGAGGAGTCTGCTGGCTATGCGCCGAGCGAGCCCGGTTTCACCCTCATGCTGTGGGTCAACGCCTACGATCCCGGCAACGACCAGCAGATGCTCGCGGGCAAGAATGTCTACTCGAAGAACCAGCGCGAGTGGGGCGTGATGATCGACAAGGACGGGCGCTTTCGGCTCTACCTCTGGCAGGAAGGCTGGAAGACGATCGAGGCGGAGAAGAAGCCGGAGCCCGGCCGCTGGCACCAGGTCGGCGTGGTCGTGCGTCCGGGCGAAGCCGAACTCTGGGTGGATGGCAAAGAGGCGGGAACCGTTTCCCTGGCGCGGCCGATTCCCCGCACCGGGGCGCCGCTCACCTTCGGCGGAATCGATGACGGCGGACGCATCCGCCAGGCCTTTTTCGGGGCGATCGATGAGGCGCACTACCACGAGCGTCCTTTCTCCGCGGAGGAAATGGCCGCGCTCTACCAACCGCACGACGCCACCCTGCCGATCCCCGAGCGTCCCGCCCTCGGGCCGAAGCACTCGCCCTACTGGAGCGCGGTCGGGGAGCGCAACGCGGCCGAGGACCGCACCACTCTCATCTTCGACGGGAAAAAACCGGACTCACTCGCCTGCGACACGACGCTCCGGAAAATGCCCGACGGTTCGTGGGTCATGATCATGCTCGGCGGCGGGCACACCGAACCGCTGCCGCAGAACCGGGTCTTTCTCACCCGCAGCCACGACGAGGGAAAAACCTGGTCGCCGCTCCAGCCGCTGGACCTCGGGATCAAGTCGAGGAACCCCGACACCGCCCTCGTCCCGAGCGAGCTGATGATCCACGGCGGGCGCGCCACCCTGTTCGTTGCCACCCACGACGGCACCTTCGCCGACTGGAAGGAATGGATGACCCACAGCGACGATTCGGGCCGCACCTGGAGCGAACTCGAACCAGCACCGGGACGACTCCACGAGCGTACCTTCATCCGCAATCACATCGTCACCCGCGACGGGCGGATTCTCCTGCCTTTCCAGCACTACCTCCGGGTCGCCGAGACGCGCGAGATCAACAACGGGCGCCGCTTTTCCGCGCCGACCAATCCGCGCAACGGTGTGCTCATGAGCGAGGACGGCGGGAAGACCTGGACCGAACACGGAGACATCCGCCTCAGCGAGGACGACGACTACCACGGCTGGGCCGAGAACAACATCGTCGAGCTGGCCGACGGCCGCATCGGCATGATCATCCGCGCCGACCGGCTCGGCGGGGTGCTCCACTACGCCGAGTCGATCGATGGCGGGCGCACCTGGCCGGAGTTCGCGAAACCGACCACGATTCCGAATCCCGGTTCCAAGGCAACCCTCTATGGTCTCGGAGGCAACCGGGTTGCGTTGCTCCACAATCCGAACCCGCGCGGCCGGCATCCGCTCGCGCTCTGGATCAGTTTCGACGGCATGAAGACCTGGCCCTACCAGCGCGTGCTCGTGCCGGAGTCGAGCCGCGGACCCGGCAAGGCATTGAACTATCCCGATGGTTTCGTGAGCGATGACGGAAAGTTTCTCCATTTCGCCTTCGACGATGCCCGGTCCCGTGCCGTCTATGTCGGCGCGCGTTTGCCCGATCTTCCCGAGACCTGGGAGACGAAGGCCCACCTGCCTCCCTCCGAGGAGATTCCCGTGCTGGAGGATGTGCGCTTCGAGGTGATCAAGCCGTGGGAGTTCGAGAAGGACGGCTACCGTTTTCTCCATGGAGTCGGGTTGGCCTTTCACGGAGGCAAGCTCTACGCCTCCTTCGGGCACAACCAGGGCGGGGAAAACACCGAGACCGAAGAGGCACGTTACCGTGTCAGCGAGGACGAGGGATCGACGTGGAGCGACCCGATGATCTTGTACGGCGACGCGACCGGCGGCGACCTCGGCTACCCGAGCACGGTCGAGCTAGACGACGGTGACTTGTTAACCGTCTGGTACGAATGGATCGCCGCAGACAAGACCTCCGTCCTACGGCAGCTTCGCTGGCGGATGACGGGGTGACCTTATTCGACCGGAATGTTGCCCTTGTTTCGGTGCAGCCGGTTGCTCGCAAAATCTCTGCCGACAAAGGTCGCGACGCCGATCGAACGGTTTTTCAAATGTCCCGGTACGGCGAACGTGACATCCATTTGCCCCGTGCCACTTGCGGCGCGGACGATTCGATCGATCCGCTTTCCGTCCGGACCTTTCAAGGTCACGTGGAACTGCTGCTGCCCGAGTTCTTTCGGCAATCGGTGCAGGATTGACACCGTGTATTCTTCGCCAGCGACGGCTCTCCCCGGCAGCCGAAATTGAAACAGTTTCGGATCCGGCTTGAGCTTTCGCGCGTTCGCATTGGAT
>JAUIGT010000676.1 GCA_030432615.1 Verrucomicrobiia bacterium | reverse complement strand
CTGCTGAGCTCGGGGCCACTTTGCGTCTGCCACCTGCAGGAGATTCTCGAGGAGACCCAGGTGCGGGTCTCCAAGCAGCTCGCCTACATGAAGCGGCACGGCCTGGTCACCGTCACCAAGCGGGCCAACTGGCGGATCTACCAGCTGCCGGAGGAGGGGAATCGCCTGCTGACCGAGAATCTCAAGTGCCTCCAGGATCTGGTTCCGGAAGGGAAGGTGTTTCGGAGGGATCTGGAAAGGCTCCGGCGGATCGACACCACGGCGGCCTGTCTTCCCGACACCGAACCCGATTCCTCGTGTTGTGAACCGAACCCACCCGCCTCTCAAACCAAACCCATCCCATGAAAGACTCCTCCCAGCCCTACAAGATTCTTTTCCTCTGCACGGGAAACAGCGCCCGCTCTGTCCTCGGTGAATACCTCATCCGGATCGTCGCTCCGGGACGGTTCGAATCGTTCAGCGCCGGGTCGGATCCCAAGGGCGAGGTGCATCCGATGACCTTGCGGGTGCTGAAGGAAATCCACCGCATCGACGCTTCCGACGCCGAATCGAAGAGTTGGGACCGCTTTCGCGAGAACGGTACCGAGTTCGACTTCGTCATCACGGTTTGCGATCATGCCAAGGAAACCTGCCCGGTCTGGCCCGGCCAGCCGATCGTCGCGCACTGGGGATCGATGGATCCCGCGGCGGTGGAGGGAACCGAGGACGAAGTTTTCGAGGCCTTCAAGCGGGTTTCCTTTGAAATTCGTCGGCGTTTGGAGTTGTTCACCTCGCTCCCCTTCGAGAAGCTGGACCGGCTGCGTCTCGAGCAGATGACAAAGGACATCGGGACGAAGAAGGACAACTGATCGAAATTCCCATGAGACCCGGCTTGCATTGGTTCCTTTCCGAACTGCTCGGCACCTTTCTCCTCGTCTTCTTCGGTTGCGGTGCGGTGGCCACGGCGGTGGCTCTGGCTGCTCCGGTCGGTCTGTTCCAAGTGGCCATTGTTTGGGGACTCGGACTCGCGCTGGCGATCACCCTGACGGGACCGCACAGCGGCGCCCACCTCAACCCGGCGATCACGGTGGCCTTCGCGGTGTGGACGGATTTTCCGAAAAATCGCATCGCCGGCTATTTCGCGGCCCAGTTCGCGGGCGCGTTTCTCGCGGCGGCGATGCTGTATGCGATGTTCGGTCCCGCGATCGCCGTGTTCGAAAGCGTGAACGGCATCGAGCGCGGGATGCCGGGCAGCGAGGCTTCGGCGATGATCTTCGGGGAATTTTTTCCGAATCCGGGCGGAAGTTCCTGGGGAGAAAATGCGCCCGCAACCGTGGGACCGATGCAGGCCCTTCTCGCCGAGTTCCTGGGCACAGCGTTCCTGGCCCTCGGCATCTTCGGGCTGACGGCCAAGGGCAATCCCTTCGCGGCGGGAAAGTTCACGCCCCTGGCGATCGGGTTGCTCCTTACGGCGCTGATCTGCGTTTTCGCCCCGGTTTCGATGGCGGGGTTCAATCCGGCCCGCGACCTGGCGCCGCGGATCTTTTCCGCCCTGGCGGGATGGAAAGGCTACGTCTTCACCGCCAACGGGAGTGGCTGGCTGACGGTCTACCTCATTGCCCCGGTCGTCGGGGCGGTGGCCGGTGGCTGGCTGGGCCGGCAGTTGTTTTCGCGGACCGATCCGGAGGCGGAGATCGAGGTGGAGTAGAGAGGACTGGGAGCGCGGGCGTCTCGCCCGCTCCGGTCGACTGCGGCGGGCGAGACGCCCGCACTCCCAGTGGCTCACCGGCTCGATCCGGATTCGACGATCGCTTTCATCTCGGCGCGGAGTTCCGCAACGACCTCCGGCTTTGCCGCGAAGAGATTGGTGGTCTCCCCGAGATCGGCCTCGAGGTCGTAGAGTTGTCCCTCGGGATCGCCGGGGCCGGGCTTGATGCGTTTCGGTTGCGTGAATCCGCCCGAGCCGAGTCCCTCGATCAGTTTCCATTTCCCGGATCGGATCGTCAGGAAGCCGCTCCCGGATTTCATGACCACGGGAGCACGCTTCGCGCTTCCGCCCTTCAACACCGGCAGGAAGCTGAAACTGTCCGGACCGGCCTCGGCGGGGAGATCGGTGCCCACGAGATCGGCGCAGGTCGCCAGCAGGTCGGTGAATGACAGGGTATGATCGCTGACCGAACCCTCTTTCACGGTTCCCGGCCAGCGAACGAGGAAGGGCATGCGGTGACCTGCCTCCCAGGCGTCGGCCTTCATTCCGCGCAGGCCACCCGTGGAATCATGACCGAGCCGCTCGGTGTCCTCGGGATACCAGACGGGACCGTTGTCGGAGGTGAAGACGAGGAGGGTGTCGTCGAACATGTTCTTCGTTTCCAGGGCACCGATCACACGGCCGATCTCGTGATCGACCATCATCAGGAAATCGCCATACATGCCGGCGCCGCTCTTCCCTGCGAACTCCGGCGACGGCAGCCACGGGGTGTGCGGGGCGGGGTAGGCGAGGTAGAGCATCAGCGGTTCTTCGGCAGCGTGCCCCTCGATGACAGTGATCGCTTCATCGGTGAATCGTGGCAGGACATCTTTCAATGCGAGATCGGGAGTGATGCCTCCCTCGCGCCAGAAGGCACCCTGGATGGGGGACCAGCCTTCGCTCTGGTTGGCGTCGATGTGATCGGTCGGCGGCGCGACTGCCCGGTTGCCGCGAATGTAGAAATAGGGCGGGATGTCGGTGGAAGCGCGAATGCCGAAGTAGCTGTCGAAGCCGCGATCGACCGGTCCGCCGGGCAGGGGATTCTCATAACCGTTCTCCTCGAAGCCGAGGTGCCATTTGCCGACCATGGCGGTGGCGTAGCCGGCCCGGGCGAGGAGGGAGGGCACGGTGACCTGGGTTTCCTCGATCAGGGGATGCTTCGGCCACTTCGAGACATCGGTCCGAAAGGGATAGCGCCCGGTCATG
>JAUIGT010000675.1 GCA_030432615.1 Verrucomicrobiia bacterium | reverse complement strand
GACTTCCGGATCGTCGCTCGGCTCGCCGTTGTAGCCGACCTCGATCTCGTCCGAACCACGAACGCGTCGCACCGTCTTGGTCCCGCCCGGGCCCTCGTGAACCTGCTCGACGACTCCGGCCCCGGGCCGATAGATCTCCTCCGAACTCCCGCGGAAGTCGGGATCGACCAGCACAGGCTGAGTCAACTTGGGAAAGGTCGACCACTCCCCGTCGTATGCGACCTCGACCTTGCGGTAGCGGTTCCAGTCCGTGCCCTGTTTTCTCTCGGAGGCCCTGAGCAGCTCACGCCCGGTTTTTCCCGAAGCCATGGCCGCCGGCTCGGGCTGCGCCGGCGTCAGGGAGGTGGGAGGGCCGGCGCAGCCGATCGCGAACATGGTCACGCAGGAGAGAAGAACCAGTTTGTGCGACATCACGTGTCGGGGGTCTCGAGTTCGTAGAGTTCCAGGTAGAGCCGCTTCCACGTGTCCCATTCGTGCTCACCCGGTCGGTGAAGGATACGCCCGTCGAGGAGTTCGCGGGCGAAGAAATCGTTGCTGTCCCGATGGCGGTCGCCCTCGCCCACGGCGATCCGGATCTCGGGCGCGTCCGGATTTCCGGCCGAAGGAATCCACTCCTTCAGTGACTTCCAGAGCCTTCTCTGGAAATCCGAATCTTTCACCGGCCCCGGTTCCCATGCCGCGAGACCTCCCGCCGATTCGATCTCCCGGATGATCGGATCGTCGCCGACGTAGGGCGCCAGCAGGGTCAAACGCTCCACCTCGCCGGGTTCTTCGAGCGCGTAGATGATCCCGCCGAGCCCGCCCAGGGAAATGCCGAGAATCTCGATTCGCCGGTAGCCCTTCGCGATTGCCGGTTCGATCACGTCCTCCCGCAGCCGCTCGTCGAGGATGCGCTCGCGATAGTAGCCGAAGTGCAGATCGACGGTGACCGCGTCCAGCCGATCATCCGGTCGGATGGCTTCGATGAATCCGAACTTCTCGAAGTCCGCCGCATCACTCCGTCGGCCGGGCAACATGACCAGGAGCGTGGTGTCCCGCGGAGCCGCCTCGGAGATCGAGAACCATTTCGTCGGAACCGGGATCGAGGTTTCCCGCAATTGAGGGAGGCAACCTGCCGCCGCGAAGGAGAGCAGGAGGAGAGAAATTGTCCGAATCAGCCGCATGTTGGGTGGGTTTCGTCCGAAAACCTCCGGCGGTTGCCCGACCGGATCACTCATCCTCCTTTTTCAAGGCGGCGCGGGTCCGCGTTTCGCCCTCGGACACCAAGTGCTTCGGATCCCCGGCGCCGCGTTTCAGGATCGTGGTCGGCATCGATTTCCAATCCGGACGCGGCACCAGCACCGGCTTCCGACAATCAGGAAACGGACAGGGCAACTCCGTCGCGAACTGATCGGCCGTCGCCGAAAGCTTCCGATTGCAGTGCGGACAGAAAAACCGGATGACGGAATCCTGGCTCGGCCCCTGCGATGATTTCGGAATGTAGAAGGTCCACTCGCACTCCGGGCAGACACCGGGCGTGCCCGCCTGGTCGGGCTCGGCGGAGAGTTTGGTCTGGCAACTGGGACAGTGGAAATGAATGGACGGCATGACGAATCGGGCGGCGGTTGGCTAGGATCGAGAAAGTGGTTTGGAATGTAACCCCGATCCGACCAACCGGGCACGAAAAAGCCGCGCTCCCGTTTTGCGTTGACGAAGAACCGCCGCCCGGCGGAGGGTATCACTTTCCGTCTCATACCACGTGCCAGGATTTGGTATCACATCTCTCCGCGCCGTCTCGTGAACCGCCGCCTCCACGTCCTTGCCTCCATCGTCGTCAGCCTTCTGGCACCGGCGTTGACGGTCGCGCAGGAGGACCGCGAAGTCGTGACCGCTCCGAAAGGTCCCAATTTCCTCATCCTCCTGGCCGACGACCTCGCCTGGGGCGATCTCTCCCTCCACGGCAACCGGAATTTCGACACGCCGAATCTCGATGCCCTCGCCGAAAGGGGCGCCCGTCTCGAGCACTTCTACGCCTGCCCCGAGGGCGCCACCACGCGCGCCAGCCTGCTGACCGGTCGCTATCACTACCGGACCGGCGTCTCCGGATCCAGTCACGGCGAATCGGTGCTTCCCGATCACGAAGTCACCCTGGCCGAAGCCCTGCGCGATGCCGGGTGGACTACCGGCTGGTTCGGAAAATGGCAGAACGGCTCCAACTGGCCCCACCGCCCCGAGGCCCAGGGTTTCGATCACTTCGCCGGTTTCTGCGGAAATTCCCCCGCCGACGCCCCCTTCGAGAAGAACGAACGGGAAATTCCCAATTCCGAGGGAACCACGGAAGTCATCACCCGCGATGCGCTCGCTTTTCTCGATTCGGTCCGAACCGGAGACGATCCCTGGCTGGCCTGCGTCTCCTTCGATGAACCGCGCGCTTCGGCTGACACCTCACCGGACAGCGCGGCCGATGCGATCGCGAGAATCGACATGGCCGTCGGTCGCCTCCTTTCCTGGCTTTCGGAACACGACCTGGAAAGCCGCACCCTGGTCTGGTTTCTCTCCGACAATGGCCCGCCCCCCCTTCCCGGCACCCGCGAGACGCGCTTCAACGCTTACCTTCGCGGGGGAAAAGGCAGCGTCCACGAGGGAGGCGTTCGGGTGCCCGGCCTGGTGAGCCTGCCAGGTGTGATTCCCCCGGAGACCGAATTCGACCGGATCACGTCGGCCATCGATCTCCTTCCCACGCTACTCGACTTCGCAGGAATCCAACCCCGTGATCTCGATTTACCTCCTCTCGACGGCATGAGCCTGGCGCCGGCCCTGAAGGCGGGAGGAAAGCCCGATCGCTGGCCGAATCGGATCCTCTTCACCTCGTGGACCCCGCCCGGCTACGACACGCGAAATGCCTCGGTCGCCGTCCGCACCGACCGCTGGCTGGCCCTGCGCGACCCGAACT
>JAUIGT010000674.1 GCA_030432615.1 Verrucomicrobiia bacterium | reverse complement strand
GTCATTCACGATGCCGCCGTCTGGGATTGCCCGAACGGATTCAGCGCCGCCTTCCGCCACGTCTACCAGCAGCTGCTGCCGCGACTCGCCAAGCGCAGCCTCGCCGTGGCCACCGTGTCCGAGTTCTCGCGGAAACAACTCGCCCCCCGGCTCGGCATTCCCGAGGAACAGATTCTCGTGCTCGGCAACGCGGTGAGCGAGAGCTTTTCCCCCAACGGCAACCTCGACCGGCCCGAGCGCGACGCCGTAGAACTGCTCTGCGTCGGCTCGCTCGACCCGCGGAAAAACCTCGCCCGCCTCGTGCGGGCCTGGCTGGACCTGAAGAAACGCGGCCGGCTTCCCGAGAACGCCGTCCTCAACCTCGTCGGTGGCGCCAACCCGCGGAACTTCGCCGACTTCGAGCGCGCCGAGGACGTCAGCCTCCGCTGGCACGGCCGGGTCAGCGACGAGGAACTGGTGCGCCGGTATCGTCACGCCGACGCCTTCGTGTTTCCCAGCACCTACGAGGGCTTCGGCCTTCCGCCCCTCGAGGCCATGGCCTGCGGCTGTCCCGTGCTGATGTCGAACGCCGCCAGCCTCCCCGAAGTCGGTGGTCCCGGTTTCGATCCCGCCGAACCCGACTCCGACGGCGCCGTTCTCTACTTCGATCCCCACAGTGAACGGGATATCGGCGACGCCCTCCTCCGTTTCCTCGAACTGTCCCCGGAACGGAAGCGCCGCCTCCGCGACAACGCCCTCGCCCGCGCCGCCACCTTCTCCTGGGATCGCATCGCCGGCAGGACCGCCGAGGCCCTCCGATCGATCGGAAGTTGATCATCGGGCTTCACACGAAGACACGAAGGCACCAAGGTTCTTTCCGGAGCCTCCGATCCCTTCCTCGGTAGGGACGCACCGCCGAGGCATCCGCCTCCCCCACTCCTCCTCCACGCAGATCTACGGCTTCCTCACCGATCACCGATCACCGATCACTCATCACTCCTCTCCCCCCTCCTCCTCCGCCCGCGTCTCGGCGATCAGCTTCTCCACGAACTTCACATGCCCGTGGGGAACCCGTCCCCGCTGATACTTGTTCCAGAGCAGTTCGCGCAGTTTCTCCAGGTCTCGCAACGGCAAGCGCTCGTGGAGATGCCATTCCTCCTCGGATTTCAGCGTGTCCTCGAAGGTCCACCGCCCCGCGTGAAAGCACGCCCGGACATAGCGAACGTCTCCGTCCTCGGTTTTCTCGTGCCACTCGTGTTTGTGCATGACCGGCGCCAACCTAGCCCCGGTCCCGCGGATGACCAGCCGCTTTCCCATTGAATCTCGGGAGGACACGGGCCAGTTTTCTCTTATCAAGGGCACCGAAAAACACGATCTCGTCACGGTCGAGGACTACCTCGCCGGCGAGGCTGCCAGCGAGGTGAAACACGAATACCTCGCGGGGCTCGTCTACGCGATGTCCGGAGCGAGCCGGGCACACAACCGGATTGCACTCAACTTGGCCACATTTCTTCGCGAAGCCCTACGCGGTGGACCCTGCGAGGCGTTCATGTCCGATGTGCGCGTGCACGTCTCTTCGCCGGCCACCGGCGAGGTTTTCTACTATCCCGATGTGGTCGTCACCTGCGATCCGGATGACAACGACAGCCACCAGATCGAACGACCCACCGTGATCTTCGAGGTGCTCTCGGAAACCACCGAACGGATCGACCGGCGCGAGAAACGCCTCAGCTATCAGCACCTGCCCTCGCTCCGGCAGTATGTCCTCGTGTCGCAGACGGAACCGAAGGTGGACAGCCTGACTCTCGGCGACGAAACCTCCGAAGAGAGTCTGGAGTCGCTCGATTCCCTCCTTCGGTTGCCGTCGCTCGGGCTGGAGATTCCGCTTTCCCGGATCTACGAGACCATCTTTCCCGCCTCCTGAAATCCGGGACGCCGAAGGTAGACGGCTGGCTGGCTACCCCGGGGACACCCGCCCTTCCCACCTTGACGAACGGGCAGTCGCGGCGACTGATTGAGTCCCCATGCCTTCCTCCCTTCTCCGCAGCGACGCCTTCAAAGTCAGCGCCTACGTCGCCGCCGTCATCCTGCTCGGCGCGCTGCTGGCGCCGCAGTTGCACGCGCTCGGACAATGGGCCCTGGCCAAGGGAATCTTCGATTCGGGCCCCTTGGAATCGGTCAGGGACTCGGTCGAACGGGCCAAGATCACCCGCTATTTCAATCGCGCCGTCATGGTCTCGGCCCTGCTGCTGGCCTGGCCTTTCCTGAAATGGATCGGCCTCAAGCGCGACGGCAACTGGTTGCTCCTGCGCAGGAATCCCCACCCGCTCGTCCACTTCGCCCTCG
The DNA here is from genome assembly GCA_030432615.1 of Verrucomicrobiia bacterium. Classification (GTDB taxonomy): domain Bacteria; phylum Verrucomicrobiota; class Verrucomicrobiia; order Verrucomicrobiales; family DEV007; genus JAEUHH01. Next base: position 614 of record JAUIGT010000674.1, on the reverse strand, counting down.
GGTTCGGCATCGCCGCCGGCACACTCCTGGCGCTCGGCGCGATCTACGTCGGCATCGGCTGGTACCGCATGAACGATGAAGCCAAGCCGCTCTACCGCATGATCCTTTCGGCGCTCGGACCGGGACTCTCGGTCGCTTTTCTCGAGGAGTTCCTGTTCCGCGGCGTCCTCCTCGCCCTCATCCTGCGCACGCTGAAACCGTTCCCCGCGCTGGTCTTCCTCTCCTCGTTCTTCGCCGTGGTCCACTTCCTGAAGCCACCGGAAAAACTCGAGCTCCCCCCGGTCGAATGGGACACGGGATTCTGGTTGCTGACGAAGATCTTCGGCCAGCTCGGCAACGTCGATTTCCTCCTGGCGGAACTCGTCCTCCTCTTCTGCGTCGGCTGGGTGCTGGGCTGGTCGCGGCTGAAGACCGGCTCACTCTGGTTGCCCATCGGCCTCCACGCCGGCTGGGTCTTCGGGGTGAAACTCTTCAGCGCCGCCACCCGCAAGGTCGCCGCCATCGACGACATGCTGCCCTTCGCCGGCCCGCATCTCCGGGTCGGCTTCAATTCCGTCATCGTCGTCTGCCTCTGCGGGGTGATCCTCTGGCTGCTGCTGCGCCGACGCCACCCA
>JAUIGT010000085.1 GCA_030432615.1 Verrucomicrobiia bacterium | reverse complement strand
AGGACAAAGGGCTCATTCCCCACGAAACTCCGGGCATAAGAAACCGCATCCCCCAGGCCGTTGAGTTCCTTCTGCCAGATGAAGTGAATGTTGGCCATGCTGGAGATGGAGCGGATCTGGTCCAGCATCGCGGTCTTCTTCTTCCCGGCCAGTTCGCTCTCCAGTTCGAAGTTGCGATCGAAGTGTTCCTCGATGGCGCGCTTCGATTTCCCGATCACCAGGAGAATGTCGGTGATGCCGGAATCGACGCATTCCTGGATCACGTACTGGATCACCGGGGTATCGACGATGGGCAGCATCTCCTTGGGCTGCGACTTGGTCGCGGGGAGGAAACGGGTACCGAATCCGGCGGCGGGAATGACGGCTTTGCGAACGTTCATGGTTCGATTCTTCGAGCGATTCAGGAAACGGGAACGACGGTGGGCTCGGCGGGATCGATCTGGGGGCGGATCACCTTCATGCCGAGGGGCTCCAGCGCGCTGACGAGCCGGTCGAACATGGCGTCGTCCTCGTAGGTGCCGACGATGGCGCCGCCGGAACCGGTGAACTTGGCGGTGGCACCGACGGAGCGGGCGGTCTCGACCATTTTCAGGTTTCCGTCGCTGATGCGGTAGAGCTTTTTCCGGAGATCGAAATTGGCATCGAGCAGCGGCCCGATTTCGTGACCGCGTCCGGCCACCAGCAGGTCGCGGGTCTGCTGGGCCAGCCCGGCCCATTCCTGCATGGCGTCGATGACCTCGCGATCGCCCCGGTTGAAGCGGCTGCGGATGTCGTTGTGAAAGACCTCGGTGCCCTCGGAAAGCTGGGTGTGGAAGGCGACGTAGAGCGGCGGCAGCAGGGAGGGATCGAGTTCCTCGTAGTTGCCGTAGCCCTGGCGCTCCATGGTGTCCCGATCGAAGTCCATGAAGACGACGCCTTCGAATGCCTGGATGACCCGGTCCTGGAGACCCGCCGGAATGTTCAGTTCCTCGTTTTCGACGGAAAGAATGAGGTTGGCCTGGACCGGCTTGGGAATAGTGACGCCGTAGAAGGCCATCAGGGCGCGGAGGGCGGCGGTGATGATGGCGCTGGAGCCGGCCATGCCGACCTGCGAGGGCACGTCGCTCTGGTAGCGCAGGGTGAAATTGCGGTCCGCCAGCTCGATGCCCTGCTCGACGCAGTAGTCGTAGAAACGTTTCACCGTCGCCTTCAAGAGGCGGACGCCGCCGTAGTAGCCGAACCAGGCCACGTCCTGTCGGAGCGCGGCGAGACTGGGAAAAATCGAATGATCCCGCGCCGCCGGCAGGATTTCCACCTCCGGGGATTCCCAGAGTTCCACCTCGGCCACGTAGTTGCGGACGATGAAGGAGATCGTCTTGCCGAAGTAGCCGTCCGACGGATTGCCGATCAGGCCCGCGCGGGCGTAGGACTGGGTACGGATGATCATGGAAATCGGGGAAAGGCGGGGAGGATAGGGCAGGGGAGGATCAGGTGCAAGTCGCGACGGCGTTGGAAGTAACGCTTCGTTTCCCAGTCCGAGGTGGACAGTCCACGGTAGTTCTCGGTAGAATTTCGCTCATGTTCGAGGATGGGAACGGCAAACTGACCGAGGAGGAATGGCGAGCCCGGTTGCCGGGAGATATCAGGGGCTTGCTGGCGATGCGTGATCGCGAAGCGGATTATCGTGACATCGTGGGGCTGGCGACACTCGTGGGAGGAGCGCTGTCGACACTGCTGGGGGCATTGCTCGTGGTGACCGAGATCACTGATTTCTGGGTTTGGAGGGAAAACAAAGAACCGTCGTTGCTCGCTTGGTCGGGGATCTTCGTGATCGAGTTCGGGGTGCTGGGGGCTGCTCTCGTGAGTCGCGCCCGGAAACGGGGCGAGATGCCGTTCATCGAATGGCCGAGTTCCGTTTTCTGGTCGCTGTTTGTTCCCCTGGTCACCTTTTCCCTGGTGACAATCTTGGCGGTGGCGGTAGCCGTGAAAAGCCTCTGGGAATACTCCCTGGAACCCGTGGTGATCCTGGGGATGGGATTGGACTACCGCGAGGCGACGCTGGCCTGGCTCCTCACCTTCGGCTGGTTGCTGCACGAAACCCGATTCGTTTTCTTTCCGGAAGTCGCCCGCCTGGGATGGGCGGTACTGGCCACTTTCCTGGTGTTCGCGGCGACAGGGGAATGGCTCGGGGAATTCATTTCCGATTTTTTCTACAACTACAGCGACAATTTCGCCTATCACTTCGCCTTGTTGCTCTGTTTCGGTATCTACCAGGTCGTCTTTTCGTTGATGACTCGTTGGCGACGTCCCTGGAGACAGCGGGATCGGGAGGCGGGACTGTAGCTGCTAGCGTGAGCGAGCAGATCGGTCGGATCGGCAGGCAGAATTCTCCCAGCCTCACCGAAACGGCCACATCAGAGGAATCAGGATCGAGGCCACCACCCAGAGGATCAGGTTCAGTGGCACCCCGACCTTGGGGAAATCGGTGAAACGATAGCCGCCGGCCCCGTAGACGTAGGTGTTGGTCTGATAGCCGATGGGGGTGGCGAAGCTGGCGCTGCAGCCGAACATCAGGGCGACGATGAAGGGGCGGGGATCGACGCCGACTTCGCCGGCATACTCGAGATTCTTCGCGATGCCGATGACGATCGGCGTCAGCAGCGCGGCCACGGCGTTGTTGCTGATCAGCTCCGTGAGAATGGAACTGAGCAGGTAGACGACCGCCAGCACCACGAAGGGAGAGAAGCCGCCGAAGACGCTCATGATCCCGTCCACCAGCAGCTTGGCGGCACCGCTTTGATCCATCGCCAGCCCGAGCGCGAGCATGCCGAAGATGAGGAAGACGATGTTCCACTGCACCGCCTCGTAGGCCTGGTGGGCGGTGACGCAGCGGAACAGGATCATGGCCAGCGCCGCCAGCAGGGCCAGGGCGGGAATCGGGAGCACCTGGAAGGACGCGCCGAGGATGAAGGCGGCCACGATGCCGACGCCGACACGGAGTTTCCCCGGGACGATGGTGACCTCCTTCGGTTCGGTGATGGTGACGAAGTCGCGGGTCTGCTGGAGCCGGTTGATGAATTCCACCGGGCCCTCCATCAGCAGGGTGTCCCCGAAGGCGAGGCGCACCTTCTCGAACTCGGCGCGCAGGTTCACTCCCTGCCGGTGGATGGCGAGGACGTTGACGCCGTAGTTCCGGCGAAAACCGATCTCGGCGAGCGTCTTCCCGATCAGGTTCGAACGCGGACCGATGATGCCTTCGATCATCTTCAGCTCGCGGGTCTCCAGTTCCCGGAGGTGGGCCTGCGCCAGGAAACGGACGTTTTCGCTCTCGTTGAGCTGCTTGATGCTCGAGCCGTGCAGGGTCACCTGGAGACGGTCCATCTCGCGAATCTCCAGCTGGTCGAGGGGCGTTTTCAGCGTGCGACCACGGCGGCGGACTTCGAGCACATGGCTGCCGGGAAATTCCTTGAGCAGGGTCTCGGTGAGGGGCTTGCCGATGAGGGCCGAGTCTTTCTCGACCACGAACTGGGTCAAGAAATCGCGGTCCGGCTGCGGCGTCAGCAATTCCGCCAGCGAACTGCGGTCCGGGAGCAGCTTGCGCCCGATGGTCGCGAGGTAGACGAAGCCGATCGCGGCGTAGACGAGCCCGAGTTTCGACAGCTCGAACATGGTGAAGGCGGGCTGTCCGTATTCCTGGGCCACGCCATCGACGATGAGGTTGGTCGAGGTTCCGGTCAGGGTGCAGGTGCCGCCAAGGATGGAGGCGAAGGAGAGGGGGATCAGGAGCTTCGAGGCGCGCAGCCCGGTGGCTCGGGCGTGGGCAAGCACGATGGGCAGGAAGACGACCACGATAGGCGTGTTGTTGATGAAGGCCGAAAGGATGGCGCCGAGAAACATCAGCACCAGCAGGACCCGCAGCTCGGTCTTTCCGGCGATCCGGGTAAAGAACCGGCCCATCGCGTCGATGGCGCCGGATCGTTCCAACCCGGTGCTGAGGATGAACATGGCGGCCACGGTGATGGGCGCGCCATTGCTGAAGACGCTCAGCAGACCGCGCTCCACGATGACCCCGTCGCGCACGGTGTCGGAAATCGGCAGCAGGCCGAGCACGATGATCGCGCCCAGCGCCGACAGCGCCACCACGTCGGGGCTGCCCCATTCCCGAAAGAAGGCGAGGGCCACCCCGATGATGAGCAGGAAGACGCAGACCACCGGGAGATTCACGCCCGGCATCAGCGGCTGGAGGAGATCGATCATTGGGCCGATCATAAGCCGCTTTTCTTCCGGCGCCAGAAAATCGCGGTGACAGGAAAGCGGCAGGAGGTAGGCCAGCGACTCCCGTCGCGGCAGCCTCAGCCAGGAAGCCCAGCCGCGACGGGAGTCGCTGGCCTGCGATGGAAGATGAATGCGGCTTGAAACGGGATCGAGTCCGGCGCAGTCTGGCGTCGCCATGAGCGATCCCGGACGCCCTCCCACCGAATTCGAGACCCGTGTCTACGAGGCCACCCGGTGTGTTCCGAGGGGAAAGGTCACCACCTACGGCCGGCTCGGGAAGGCGCTCGGCTGCGGTTCCTCCCAGGCCATCGGCCAGGCCCTGCGGCGCAATCCTTTCGCCCCCGAGGTTCCCTGTCACCGCGTGGTGGCGGGCGACCGGACGTTGGGCGGATTCGCGGGCCATCGCGAAGGGGAGGAACTCCGGAGAAAGCGACGCATGCTCGAGGAGGAAGGGATTCGCTTCGATAAACAGGGCCGCGTGCTTCCCGAATGCCTTCACGATTTTCCTCCGACATGAGCGAGGCCGGCGAACACGACGATCGCGGTCATGGTTTCCGGCCCGAGGACATGCGGGCCGACCTCGCCGATATACTCGCGGATCTCGCCACCTGGCGGATGCCTTTCGGACGCTACAAGAATCGCTACCTCTACGATCTGCCGCTCGAATACCTGCAGTGGTTTCCCGAACGGCAGGGCGGTTTCCCGTCGGGTCGCCTCGGGGAACTGATGGCCTTCGTCTGCCAGGTGAAAGCCGATGGCGCCGAGGTGATCTTCGGCCCGCTGCGGCAGGCGCGGAAAAGGAGACGGCCGTCTCGCTGATACGACGCGATTGTGCCGAAATCGGTGCACTGGCGTCTTGGCGGTGAAATTGATTTCGCGGATCGGGGGCGCTTCGGGCAGGATGGATGCCATGAGACGGTTTCTGTTTCTCCTCTTCGGCTTCGCAATTTCCGTTCAAGCCGCCGAGCCGCCGCCCAATGTCCTCCTCATCACCGCCGACAACCTCGGCTACGGCGACCTGCGTTGTTACCGTCCCGAGTCGACCATCCCGACACCGAACCTGGATCGACTCGCCGCCGAGGGCGCGCGGTTGACGAGTTTCTACACCGCCTCGCCGACCTGCACGGTGTCGCGGGCCTGTCTGTTGACGGGGCGCATTCCCGAGCGACACGGCCTGACGAAGCAGCTCCCCGGGATCGAGGGCAACTGGGGGGTCGGCTTGCGCCACGAGGAGATCCTGATCCCGGAGTTGTTGAAACGGGCGCCGACTCCCTACGCCACCGGCTGTTTCGGCAAATGGAACATCGGGTTCGCCGAGGGATCGCGGCCTACCGAGCGCGGTTTCGACGAGTTCTTCGGTTTCGCCTCGGGCAACATCAATTACTACACCCACAACTACAACGGGAAGCCCGATCTCTACGAGGGGATCGAGCCGGTGGTGCGCACCGGCGACTACGCCACCGATCTCTTCGCCGACGCGGCGATCGATTTCATCGGACGAAAATCGGAGGAAGGGGTTCCCTGGTTCTGCTACCTGCCCTTCAACGCGCCGCATTTTCCCAACCCCAGGAATCGTCCCGAGGGCGAGCCGAACGCCTGGCAGGCGCCCGACCGGGCCTTCGAGGCGGTCGGACTTTCTCCCGACGAAGCCGATCCGGCGAAGCGCTACCGGGCCGTGGTCTGGGCACTGGACGAGGCCATCGGGCGGGTTCTCGCGGCGCTGGACAAGGCGGGTGCGGCGGAGCGGACCTTCGTCTTCTTCTATTCCGACAACGGCGCCTTTCTCCTGAATCGCGAAGGGCTCGACGTGGGGAACAACGATCCTTTGCGCAGTGGCGGCGTCACCTGCTGGGAAGGCGGTCTCCGCGTGGCTGCCCTGGCGCGGTGGCCGGGAAACATCGAGCCGGGCTCGGTGATCGAAACGCCGCTCTGGTCGCCGGACCTGCTCCAGGCGGCGGTGAAGATCGCCGGAGCGTCATTGCCCGACGACGGGCGTGCCTACGACGGGAAGAATCCGCTGCCGGTGCTCACGGGAATGACGAGGGAATCGCCGCATCGATCATTCTTCTTCCAGTATGGCAAGCACGCGGCCCTGCGGATGGGCGACTGGAAGATCGTGCGGGAAAAGCCGGAGCAGCCGTGGATGCTGTTCGACCTGGCGGAGGATCTCGGGGAGCAAACCGATCGCGCGGCGAAGCGGGTGGACCAGTTGAAGGAACTCGAAAGCGAATTCGCTAGCTGGAAGGCGACGTTCTGAGAATTCGTAGCATGGGATTCCATCCCGTGCATGTCCCGGCGGGATTGAATCCCGCCAATCGCCATACCGGACCGAGGGGGGGCGGGATAGGAATCCCGCCCCGAAATGCACGGCTTGAAAAGCCATGCTACAGGCCGACTCATCGGATTCATCATTGCAAGAAACTTGCATTATCGGGCGGCGGGTTCAGATTCGATTTCGATGGTACAGGGTTGAGTCGGGGACTTGACCCTGTCGATTCGCCCGGTTTTTTCGATGTCCGCCCCCGCTGTCCAGTTCGACCATGTCTCCTTTCGCTACGGCGCCACGCCGGTGCTGGAGGACGTCTCCTTCACGGTGGAGCGGGGGCTGTCGACTTGCGTGATCGGGCCGAATGGCGGCGGGAAGACGACGCTCCTGCGGCTCGCGCTCGGTTTGCTGGAACCGAAGCAGGGGAAGATCTCGATTTTCGGTGAAGCTCCGGACGAAGGCTGCCGACGGATCGGCTACGTGCCCCAGGCCATGCGTTTCGATCCGCTGTTTCCCGTGAACGCGCGGGACATCGTTCTCATGGGGCGGCTCGACCGGATTCGCTTCGGTTTCTACTCGAAGGAATGCAAGGAGGCGGCCCGGGCCGCGCTGGCCGAAGTCGGGTTGGAACGGGAGGAGACGACGCCGTTCTCGAACCTCTCCGGCGGCCAGAAGCAGCGGGTTCTGATCGCGCGAGCGCTCGCCACGGGGGCGGAACTGCTGCTGCTCGACGAGCCGACGGCGAACGTGGACCTGACGGTGGAAGCACAGTTTCTCGACTCCCTCGATCACCTGCGCGAGCGGGCCACGATCATTCTGGTGACTCACGACATCGACCTCATCAGCCGGCTCGGCGATTCCGTGCTCTGCGTGAATCACCGCGTCCACCGCCACGCGGTCGGCGACCTCCATGGGGAACTCCTGCGGGAGATCTTCTCGGGAGAGCATCGACTCGAACACGATCGCAAGACCCGCCATCAACACGGCGATCATTCCGCCTGCAAGCATGACTGAGTTTCTCCAGGGACTGGGCGAGTTCTTCGACGCGGTCGCCAGCCCGACCACCGCGCTGGTTCGCTACGCGCTGATCGCGGGACTCATCGCCAGCGTGACCTTCGGCATCGTGGGCGGCTTCGTGGTCACGCGGCGGATCAGTTACATCGCGGCGGCGATTTCCCACAGCATTCTCGGCGGTATCGGGGCCTCGATCTTTCTCTCCCGCAGCCTCGACTGGCCGTGGTGCACACCGTTGCTCGGTTCCATCGTCGCGGCGCTGGTTTCGGCGCTGGTGATCGGCTGGGTCAGCCTGCAGTCGAAGGAACGCGAGGACACCATCATCGGCGCCATCTGGGCGACGGGGATGGCGGCCGGGGTGCTCTTCATCTACTTCGCGCCGGGGCCGGCGGTGAATCCCGAGAGCTTCATCTTCGGCAACATCCTCCTGACGTCGAAATCGGACCTCGTGATCACGGCGCTCCTCGGGGCCATCGTGGTGGCGGTGACGGCCCTGAACTACCACAAGCTGGTGGCGGTGTGTTTCGACGAGGAATTCGTTCGCCTGCGCGGGGTGGCGGCCTCGGCCTACTACCTGATGCTGCTCTGCCTGATCGCCCTGAGCGTGGTGTTGCTGGTGCGTCTCACCGGCATCATCCTAGCCATTGCCCTGATTGTTCTCCCGGCGGCGACGGCGAGTCGATTCAGCCGGAGGTTGTGGGTGATCATGGCGATCGCGTCGGTGCTCTGCATGCTCTTCACCACCGGCGGCCTGGCCTTTAGTTACCCGACCCAGACCCCGACCGGTCCGGTGGTGGTGATCTTCTCGGCGGCGGTCTACGGGCTGGCGCTCCTCTTCCGGGTGGGCCGGGGCCGACGCGGGAAAACTTGATCGGCCCGGTGATCGCACGTTAGGTGGAAGGCATGTTGCCGAAGAAAGACATGACTCTGGACAAGCATCCCTGTCGAGTGAAACCGGGAAGCAAGGCCAACCTGGCGGGAATCGACACGCGCGACGATTCGCTTTTCCCGGTCGGCAAGCAGCACGGCAAGCACCTCTTCAAGGAGCTGGCGGACGAGATCGGTGCCCTGCAGGAACTGCTCTACGCCGAAGGAAGGCAGAAACTGCTGGTGGTGCTGCAGGCGATGGACTCGGGCGGCAAGGACGGGACCATTCGCTACGTGTTCCGGGAGATGGATCCCCAGGGAGTGCGGGTCGCTCCCTTCAAGAAGCCGACCGAGAACGAGTTGGCGCGGGATTATCTCTGGAGAATCCACGCCCAGGTGCCGAGGAAAGGGGAGTGCGTGATTTTCAACCGCAGTCACTACGAGGACATCGTGGCGGTGCGGGTGCGCGAAATCCTACCGGAGTCGGCTTGGTCGAAACGCTACGAGCACATCGTCAATTTCGAGAAGATGCTCGTCGATGAAGGCACGACGATCGTGAAGATCTTCCTCCACATTTCCAACGACGAACAGAAGGAGCGCCTGCAGGCGCGGCTCGACGATCCGGCCAAGCATTGGAAGTTCAATCCCGGCGACCTCGGCGATCGGGCCCTGTGGCCAAAGTTCATGGAGGCCTACGAGGACGTCCTCACGAAGACCAGTTCGGACCACGCCCCGTGGTTTGTGGTGCCGGCGGACCGGAAATGGTATCGCAACCTGGTGGTATCCCAGATCGTGATCGCGGCGATGCGGGGGATGGAGATGAAATTTCCCCCGGTCGATTTCAATCCCGACTTGATCGAGATCGAGTAACGCATCCGTCGCCTTGCGGCGGGTGGATGCCGCTCTCCGAACTTTCTCGGAGGGCGGAAAAACTCGATGGAGAGATCAGCGGCGCCGACCTCCGCCACCTCCGCGGCGAGGGCCTCCACCACCGCGTCGGCCACCGGGACCACCAGGGCGACGGGCATCGAGGCGATAGACGATGCGAGCCTTTTCCGTGTCGTAAGGCGACATTTCCAGTTTCACGCGGTCACCGGCGACGAGCCGGATGAAACGCTTGCGCATCTTGCCCGAGATGTGGGCGAGCACGAGGTGACCGTTTTCCAGTTCGACCCGGAACATGGTGCCGGGAAGGACGGTGTGAATGGTGCCTTCGAGTTCTACGGATTTTTCTTGTTTCGGCATAATAGAGAATGGTTGGCCCGCCGGAGACGGCCGCCAACGCTGGGTAAACGTAAAGATGGCGCAGTTTTCAACCAAGGGAAGCGGTATTTTCGCAACTTTGAGTAGGAATTCGCGCCAGTCGGGACGGATTTCCGCTTTCGAATCACAAATCCGATGAAATCGGCGCCGATCCGATTCATGATTTCTCCCACCATGGCCCGATCACGATCCCAGCGTCGCCGACCCGGCGGTGGCGGTTCTCCCCAGGGGCGGGCGAATCGTCATGCCGGTCCTCCCGGTCAATCGCTCGCCCGACTTTCCGAGGAGGAACTCTATCGCCTCGCCGAGGAGACGCCCGACATTCTCCTCCTCATCCTCGACGGGGTGCAGGATCCGCACAATCTCGGCGCCTGCCTGCGCACCGCCGACGGCGCGGGGGTGAGCGCGATCATCACGCCGCGTCACCAGTCCGCTCCCGTCACCGAGACCGTGGTGCGCATCGCCTGCGGCGGTGCGGAAACCGTGCCCGTCGTCCAGGTGGCCAACCTGGCGCGCTGCATGGAACGCCTGCGCGAGGAACTCGGCATCCGCATCGTCGGCACCTCGGATCACGCCACCGGTCATTTCTACGACTGTGACCTCACCGGGCCGCTCGCTTTTGCCATGGGATCGGAGGAGAAAGGCCTGCGTCGTCTCACCGAGGAGAACTGCGACGAACTCGTCGCCATTCCCATGAGCGGCAGCGTCGAGTGTCTCAACGTCTCGAACGCCACCGCGGTGTGCCTCTTCGAGGCGGTGCGCCAGCGGATGCAGGCTCCGGGAATGGACGAATGAGCGGCGCGATGGTGCGAACCTTGCGGGACCAAGATCGCGCCGAATCCGCGGGTGACGGAAATTTTTCTTTTCGTCCTCCCTCCCAGTGTCTTGTATGAACGGTTAGCCGGACCGTGGCGCCGACCGGAGACCTTGGAATGAAACACGAGACGCACAGAACCATCGCGCGCCAGCCATCGGGGCGGGGATGGATCGTGGTGGGCTTGCTGGCAATGGTCTGCGCCGCGTTTTCGGCGCGCGGGCAGGACACGCCGCCCGACCCGGCGACGCAGCCGGATGTGAATGCCGCCGGACCACAGGAACTGATCGAGCGCGGGCGGGCGGCCTTCGCGGCCAACGATTTCGCCACCGCCGAGCAGGCGATGGAGACCTTCGTCGAGGAATACGGCTCCGCCGAGGAGGCGAAGCAGGCGGTCCGGGTGTTCACGCCGATGATCGCCATCAGCAAGGTGGGACTGGAGAAGTTCGACGAGGCCCTGGTCTGGATCGAGAAATCCTTCGCCGATCCCGAACTGCCTCCGGCGGTGGCCGACGAACTGGGCTTCTGGAAAGGGATCGCCCTGATGACCACGGGCGACCTGGTCGAGGCCCAGCATGCCTTCGGCGCCTACTGGGCGGACGAATCGCATCAGCCGGTGAAGCGCTACGAGTCGCTGGTGCTCTTCGCCACCCTCTACCTGCAGCAGGGATTTCCGAAGGAGGCGGCGGATTTCCTTGCCGACCAGGTTCCCAAGATCGCCGACGACGCCCCGGAGGCGGCCAGTCGTGCGATCGTGCTGCAGCTCTATTCGCTGCTCGAGGCGGGGGAACTCGATCGCGCGCTCGCCCTGGTCCGGGCACAGTATCCGCGGCTCGACGACATGACCCAGGTGATCAGCTTCGAGACTCTGGCGCTGCAGCTGGGGTCGAGGCTGCTGGAAGAGAAACGTTGGCTCGACGCCATCGCCTGCCTGCAACGGATCGCGCCGCGGGACCGGCTGCTGGAGATCCAGCGTGAGCGAAAGGCCGACATCGAGTCGCGGATCGAGCGTTTCCAGGACAACCCGAACGCCCAGGCCGTCGTTTTCCAACTGAAGAGTCTCCTCAAGCGCGTCGATCGCGAGATCGCCAACTTCGAGAAGATCGAGAACTTCGACTCCGCGCTGCGGCTCCGGGTGGCCAGCGCTTTCAAGGGCATGGAACGCTACCGCGAGTCGGCCCTGGTCATGGAGGACATGCTGCGGACCCTGCCGCCGGACCCGGTGGTCGAGTCGGCCAGCCTGGCCTTGATCCAGTGCTGGATGCAGATCGAGCGCTGGCCGAAGGCGGTGGAGGCCGCCGATCTTTACGCGAAGAAGTTCGGCGCCGGAGGACAGCACCTGGCCACGGTGCTCTTCCTGAAAGCGGAAGCCCTTCGCGAGGACCAGCAGTTCGGCCTCGCGCAGCTGGCCTACGGCGACCTGGTGGAGAGATTTCCCGACGATCCCGTGGCGCCCAAGGCGATCTTCATGCAGGGCTTTCTCTACCTGCAGCAGGACGACAACGAGGGCGCGCTGTTCCAGTTCGATCAGCTGGCCAAGAAGCATCCCGATTCCTCGCTGGTCGATGACGCCGACTACTGGAGCGGTCAGGCGATGGCCTTTTCCAAGGACTACGAGGGTGCCCGCGAGCACATGGACGCCTACCTCGAGAAATACGACCCGCCGAAGTATCGCAAGGAGGCGATCTTCCGCATCGCCGTCTGCACGTTCTCGCTGGGTGAGTATCCGGAATCGATCGCGCTGTTCGAGGAGTTCATCGAGAACCACACCGGGGACAGCCTGGTCGATGAGGCCCGACTGCTGATGGGCGACGCCCTCTTTGCCGAAGGCGAGATCGAGCGCGGCATCGAGGCCTACGAGGCCATCCGGCCGGAGGCCACGCGCTTTTTCGAGGACGCCTGGTTCAAGATCGGCAAGGCCCACAAGCTGACGGAGGAGTTCGACGAGATGGAGCGGCATTTCGAGCGCTTCGTGCAGCAGTATCCCGACAGCCGCCGCATGCCCGAGGCCGTCTACTGGCTCGGCTGGCTGGAGACGAAGGACGGCGACCTCGCCGGGGCTCGCGATCGCTACTGGGACACCATCGTCCTGCACGGCAACCGGCCCGAGCTGACCTCGATGGAGGACCTCGTTCTCGCCCTGCCGAAGGTGTATCAGCCCGATGGCGATGCCGGGCGCGAGGCCTTGCTGAAAAAGCTCGAGGAAATTCGCCAGCTCGCCGAATCCGGCAAGCGCGACACACTGGCGCTGCGTTGCGCCTGGGGCCGGGCGAAGGTCCTGGAAGCCATCGATCCCGAGCGCGCCCGGGCCGCGCTGCTGGCGACGGCGCCGCTCGTGAATCCCAAGGTGCACAACCCGATGATCACCGTGGATTGCGCCGACGCCCAGCGCGAAGCCGGGAACCTCCTCCTGGCGAAGGAACTCTACACCGAGACCCGGAAGTGGAATCCGCGGGCCATCCAGAAGGATCGCATCTACGCCGGGCTCGGCCAGATCGCGGAGGCGGAGGGCGAGATCGACGAGGCCATCGCCTTCTACGAGAAATTCGAAAAGGAAACCGCGGCCTCGACCCGGCTCGGCGAGATCCGGCTGGCCAAGGCACGACTCCTGGCGGAAAAGGGGCGAAAGAGCGAGGCGGTGGCGGCGCTCGAGGGCGTTCTCGATTCGGAGACCGTGGGCGCTTCGAAAAAAGCGGAGGCCCTGCTCGCGCTCGGCGAACTCAAGCTGGAGGCGGGCGAGAAGAAGGCGGCGCTTCCCTACTTCGAGCGTGTCTACGTGGCCTACGGAAAATTCGGCGAACTGAACGCGCGGGCATACTGGCAGCGGGGCGAAACGCTGGAGTCGCTGGGCCTGGATCGCGAGGCGCTGGAGGTCTATCGAGAGCTGGCCGGACGAAAGGACCTCGAGGATTTCGACGAGGCCGGGCTCGCCGCGGACAAGGTGAGGAAGCTGGAGGCCCTGCTGCCGCCGGAACCCGAACCGGAACCGACGGCGGCGCCGGTCAGGGAAGGAGGTGACACGTGAGGCGGAACCTTCCCAGAATCCTCGTGATGTTCTGGCTCGTGATGGCGGCGCGAGCCGAGGACGTGCTGCACCTCAAGGATGGCAAAGTGATTCGCTGCGAGATCACCGCGATCACCGACAACGTGCTCAGCTACAAGACCACCATCGATCTCGGCAACGGACGCACCGCCAGCGCCGAGCCGACCATTTCGCCGGAGGCGGTGGATTTCATCGAGTTCGGCCCCCTGCCGGGCGAGGCGGAAATTCTCGCCGATCCGGAAGGCGCGTCGTTGGACGCCATCCAGAAACTCTGGGACGAGGAATCGCGGCACCTCCACCGGCCGCGTTCCAACGCCGGGGAGATCGGTTTGCTCTACGGCATTCGTCTGCTGGCCGAGCCGGACGATTTCCAGTGGCGCTTCGCCATGGCGGTGTTCGATCGCATTCTTGAGCGCGACTGGAATACCGAGCACCACGCACCGGCGAAAAGCGGGCGGCTCCGGGCCCTGATCCAGTTGGGCCGGCTCGACGAGGCCATCGCGGAGGCGCGGCAACTGGCGAAGGAGTCGGACGATCCGGAGATGCTCATCGAGGCGCGCTACGCCATCGCCCGGGCCGATTTCGAAAAGCTCAAGCAACTCGAGGCGGACAACCCGAAGTGGGAGGAGGACGACCTCGTGCGTCCCAAGCGGGAGCGACTCTATCACGGCGTCGTCGATGAATTTCTCTGGCCCTACCTCTTCCACGGTACCGAGGAAGCCCTCGCCGCGCGCGGGCTGGTGGCGGCGGCCGAGGCCCATCGCTTTGTCGGCAATACCACCGAGGCGCGAGCCTGCCTCGGCGACGTGGTCGCGCTCTACCCGGACACGCCTTCGGCTTCCGAGGCGCGGGAGTTGCTCGAGACTTATCCCGAACCTGACAGTGAACATGCAAGCCCATCGAACACCGAAACGAACTGAATTTCTCGGACTCCTGCTGGCCCTGGCTCTCTGGTCCTCCGCGGGACTGGGCAGCCTGCGGGCGCAGGATGAAGGCGAGCCGGCGTCGGCACCGCCACCGGCCGCCGAGGTGGAGAGCAAGTCGGCCTTCGACATCTACAAGGAGGGTGGCTGGTTCATGCACGTGTTGCTGGTTTGCTCCATCGGAACCATCGCCGTGGTCGTCTACAGCTTCGTCCAGATCACCCCGAAGAAGATGGCGCCGAAGAATCTCGTCGACCAGGTCAACGGGTGCATGGCGAGCAAGGACGTGGGCACCGCCTACCAACTCTGCCAGTCGAATCCCAACCCCTACGCCAACGTGATCTCGACCGCGCTGCTGAAGGTGAACTTCGATCGCGACCTGGCCAACAAGGTCAGCATGGTGGAGGCGGCGGCGGAGTCGCTCGACGAGGAGGAGCACAAGCAGATGGTCTGGGTGAACTACCTGAACGTCTTCGCCACCCTCGCGCCGATGATCGGGCTGCTGGGAACGGTCTGGGGGATGATCGAAAGCTTCGACCAGCTCGCCGCCGGCAACGCCCAGCCGCAGGACCTGGCCGGCGGGATCAAGAAGGCCATGGGCACCACGGCCGGCGGACTCATCGTCGGCATCCCGGCGATGTTCTTCTACTTCTTCTTCCGCGACAAGCTGGCCGGCGTCATGACCACCATCCAGAAGCACGCCAGTTTCGCCATCGACATCCTCAGCGGGGAGATTCGACTCGAGGGCGCCGTCGAGCAGGCCGCCGAAGCCGCCGCGGAAGCCGAGGCTGCTGAAAACTGAACACTGAAGCCTGAAAACTTCCCATGACCCGCCGCCGAAGAGCCGACGCCGGAGAGGTGAGCTTCCAGATCACCCCGATGATCGACATGACCTTCCTGTTGCTCATCTTCTTCATGGTGACCTCGAAGCTGACCGACCAGCAGATCAACGTCCCGATCGAGTTGCCGGTGGCGATCAGCGCGGTGGCACCGGGCAAGGCGGAGCGCGACATCATCAACCTCGACGGCGAGGGGAACTACTACATCGGCGACCGGCGGGCGACGAAGGAGGAACTGAAGGCGCACCTGGAAGAACGCTTTGCGGATTTTCCGCCCCTGCAGGTCTACCTGCGCGCCGACAAGGACACGCCGGCGAAGAAGGTTCGGGAGATCATCGACATGGCGGCGGAAGCGGGCGCCATCGACGTGATCGTGGGGACCTACCAGAAATGAAAACGCGAATGGACGCCAAGGGACGCGAATGAAGAAGGAGTGAAGTAGGGATGGGAATCGGAGGAAAAGTTTCTGATCAATGAGACGCCGGAAGAAACGGAAGACCACGATGGTGGAGATGCAGATGGGGCCCATGATCGACATGGTCTTTCTCCTGCTGGTCTTCTTCATGGTCTCGGCCAAGCCGATCCGGCCCGAGACCGACATTCCCATCGGCCTGCCGGGACAGGTGGCGCAGGAAGAAGCCGTCGATATTCCCGACGAGGCCCGCATTCTCATCCGCGCCGACGGCAACGTCGTTCTCAACGAGCAGGTCCTCGACGGCCCGGACTCCCGCCAGATGCCGGAGCTGGTCGCGGTACTC
>JAUIGT010000084.1 GCA_030432615.1 Verrucomicrobiia bacterium | reverse complement strand
CAGGTGGGCGTGAAACTCGAAGAGATCCCGCCGCCGGTCGTTCATCGGCGTGACCGAACCGCTGGCGCGGGATCGATAGAGATCCGAGATGTCGAGGTCGGTCACCAGCAGGGTCTCGATGTTGGGATCGGCCTCGGCCTGGATGCCGTCGCGGGCGAACTCGAAATCCGAGGGAGTGAACACCGCCGCCCTTCCGTAGTGGATGTCCATCGCCGGCACGTCGGGCAGGTTGCCGACCACGCCGGCGGTGGCGACGTAGATCTGGTTCTCGATGGCCCGCGCCTGGGCGCAGCGGGTGACCCGCAGGTAGCCCTGGCGATTGTCGGTGCAGTAGGGCACCAGGAGCAGTTCGACGCCCTGGTCGGCGAGATAGCGGGCGGCTTCGGGAAATTCCACGTCGTAGCAGATGAGCACCCCGATGCGCACTTTCGGTGTCTGGACGACCACCAGCGAGTCACCGCCCGTGATGCCCCACCAGGTTCGTTCGCTCGGGGTGATGTGCAGCTTGGGCTGACCGGCGTAGGTGCCGTCGGGGCGAAAGATGAGAGAGACGTTGTGGAGGGTGCCGTCCTCCTGGGTGATCGGATGAGAGCCGGCGACGAGGTAGATGCCCTGTTCGCGCGCCAGCGAGCCCATCAGGTCCACAAACCGATCCTGGAATTCCGCCAGCTTGCGGATGCCCTCGCGCGATCCCATCGGATCGAGGGCCGAGAGCAGCTGCACCGAGAAAAACTCGGGAAAGACCACGATTTCCGCGCCGTAATCCTCGCCCGCCGTTTCAGCGAAGTAGCGAACCTGGGCGGCGAATTCGTCGAAGTCGGCGATGCGCCGCATCTGGTACTGGACGCAGGCGACCCGGACCTTTCGCTCCTCCTCCTCGTCGACCTGGTAGTCGGGATTGAGCCATTCGATCAGCGAGGCGTGGTTCGCGCTGCGCGGATCGCGGATGTAGTTCTCCATGATGCCTCGCACCACGAAGCCTTCGCGCAGCTGGAAACCGAGCACCGGGTCCTCGATCTTCCCGTCCTGCACCTGCCACACGTATTCCTCCGGGGTGAGTCGCTCGGCATGGTCCGCGTAGCGCCAGAGGCGACCGCCCCCGAGGATTCGTCGCAGGTTGAGTCGCCGACAGAGTTCGCGGCGCACCTGGTAGAGAATCTTCCCGATTCCCCGGCCCCGGCAATCCGGATCGACGTAGACATCGGCCCCGTAGAGCGTGTCGCCCTGCGGATCGTGGTTGTAGAAATAGCCGTCGTCGGTGATGCCGTAGTAGGTGTGGTGCCGGAGGGGGTCGTGGCCGAGATCGACGATCAACGACGACGCGACGCCGAAGATCCGCCCCTCCACCTCGGCCACCAACTGGCCTTCCTCGAAGACCTCGAGGTGACTCTTCAGCTGTTCCGGGCGCCAGGCCTCGTCGGTCTCCATCATCTGCGGAAAGCAGCGCCGGTGCAGATCGATCATCGCGGGGATGTCGTCCTCCACCGGGTTCCGCACCGTCACGGGACCGGCGGGCGTCTCGAAAACCTCGGGTTGCATCATGATAGGGTGACCTTCACGGCAAACCGCCAAGGTGGCAATTGCCGGGTGAGGCAGCGAAAAGGGGGGAGCGGATTACGGCGGCGGCGACTCGCGGGTCAAGCCCATTGTCCGGCACCATCAAGTGCCGAATGCGAGGTTGCCACCCCCCGGATCGATGCGAGACTGTGGCCGTCCGGATCGAGTCTGTTCCGACAGTTCACAGGAGCCCCGGCTCGTCCCCGTTCGACCGTTTGATGTTTCACCCTGTTCTGTCCCCTGACAGCCATTCCAAGGCTGAATTTTGGTAGTTTTCATGAAATCACGCATTCCCTTTGACCGGGTCAATTGGACTTCCAGTATCTTCCTGACCGTCACGTTCTTCACCGCGCTGATCGGCACGCCCCTCTATCTCATCAAGTTCGGGGTCGATCCGTTCCAGATTGCGCTCTTCGCTTTCTACTCCCTCGCCACCGGGCTGAGCATCACGCTCGGGTATCACCGGCTCTTTGCGCATCGCGCGTTCAAGGCCAAGGCGCCCGTCAAGCTCGGCACCCTGATCTTCGGCGCCTGCGCCTTCGAGGATTCGGCCCTCGACTGGTCCTCGGATCACCGCACGCACCACAAGCACGTCGATCAGGATGACGATCCCTACGATATTTCCAAGGGTTTCTTCTGGGCGCACATGGGCTGGATCTTCTTCAAGCTCTATCCCCGTCCCCTGGCCAACGTGGCCGACCTCAAGAAGGACGGACTGGTGATGTGGCAGCATCGCTGGCACCGGCAACTCGGTTTCCTCTTCGGCATCCTCACGCCCACCATGATCGGCCTCATGGTCAATGGCGGTGTCGGCGCCCTCGGCGGATTCCTGCTCGCCGGCGTCACCCGCGTGGTGGTCGTGCAGCACTGCACCTTCTTCATCAACAGCCTCTGCCACACCATGGGCCGGCGTCCCTACGATTCCCGCACCAGCGCCCGGGACAGCTTCCTGATGGCGATCTTCACCTTCGGCGAGGGTTACCACAACTATCACCACACTTTCCAGCACGACTACCGCAACGGCGTCAAGAAATGGCAGTGGGATCCCACCAAATGGACCATCTGGACACTCAGCAAGCTCGGCCTCGTCAGTGATCTGCGCCGGGTGCCGGACGAAAAGATTCTTCTCGCCGAGATGCGCGAGACCCGTCGCCAGGCCGAGCTGCGTCTCGCCGAGATCGAAGCCGCCAAGGCGCAGCGCGCCGACGACACCTGCCCGACCTGGCAGGGAGCGTTGGATGCCGTGCAGGAGATGACCGAGAAGTTCGCGAAGAACTACGCCGAACTCGAGGAAGCCGTCTCCGAGGGGGTCCGGGTGTCGAAGAAGAATCTCGCCCGCTGGAAGGCGGAAGCCGCCGAGTATCTCGAGCAGCTCGCCGCCATGGATCAGCAGCTCGCTCCCGCGGCGGCCTGATCCGATCCGATCCGGTCGTCGGAAGCGACCGCACGCAACCGCGCCCGTCTTTTCCCCTGACAGCGCGACTTTGACATGGCGTCATGACTCGATCATGACGCCATTTCGTTTTCTCGGCAGGTTCGCCGCTCTCCTTTCGATCCTCCTTTTGGCCTCGACCGCGGCGGGGCAGGAATCCTCCCCCGACATCGAAACCCGGCTCGCCGATTTGCCGCGACCGTGGGAGAAGCGGATTCCGCGTTTGAGCGAGGAAGCCTACGAGGCCTCGCTCGCCTACTGGGCGGAGACGTTCCCGGATCGGGTCACCCACGAGATCATCGGCCACACGCTGGGCGGGCGTCCCCTGCATCAATTGATCATCACCGACAAGACGGTCGAGGATCACGACAAGCAGGTCTGCTTCGTCACCGCGCTTCACGGCGGCCCCGAGCGCAGCGGGACCACGACCGCCCTTCACGCCATCGAGTGGCTGCTCTCCGACGATCCCGAGGCGGGGGAAACCCGGCGCCGGCAGATCGTCGTGGTCATTCCCATCATCAATCCCGAGGCCTTCTTCGATACCGACCGTTTCCGCAACCGGGAAGGCATCGATCCCTACACCGGAGGGGGGCCTGATCACTGGGACCTGGAGAATCTCGCCTACCGTTCCGGTGACAAGGCGCCGGGAGTGAAGGCCTTCCTCGAGCAGATCGATCGCTTTCGCCCCGAAGTGCACCTCGATCTCCACGGCACCGGTCTCCAGGAATATCGTCCCGACCAGCTGGGCGATCGCACCCGCTATCGCGGGCAGACCATGTTCGAGATCACCGGCTCGGCCTATTCCAACTACGCCCTCCGTCCCTGGGACTGGCGCGTCACCGAGGTCATGATCGCCGCCGGGGAGGAGGCCGGGTTTCCCTCCGACCGCTACGAGGCCGACGCCCAGCGCGCCTACTGGGGACCGACCCTGCAGCCGATCACTCCGCTGACCTGGCGCGGGCGGCCGAATTTCTACACCGCCCAGATGGCCTACGCCCGCTACCACACCATGCTCGCCGCGCTGGAGATCGGCTGGGAAGCCAGTGGCCTGGCGCGACTGAAAGGGCTGCTCCGTATCGGCAACGGAACCTGGCCCACCGAGAACCGGCCCGGCTACCCGGTGGATCGCGTCCGGTCCTTCACCGGCCACTTCGTCACCGCCTGGGGGCGCGACGCCGCCGAACGTCGCGACAGCCGCGTCGAACTGTGGCGCCGCCAGCCCGAGTTCACCCAGGCCATCCTTTATCCGCAGACCGAGGGGCGGGACACCTACCTCGTGGCCCTGGGAAAGGAAGCGGCGGTCTTCTTCGACGGGGAACCCGAGGCCCTCGTCTCGCGCCTTCGTGACCGCGCGGAGATCGATGCCGGTGCCCTGGAGAAATTCTTCGCCTTCGGTCCCGAGATCCAGGTCGCCGTCGATCGCGCCCCGAAGCTCGACACCGAGTCCGCCCCCCTCGAACACGGGATCGGCTTCCGGCTTCGACTGCCCTTTCGGGAGCCGGAGATCGTCGATGTCCGGCTCAACGGGCACGCGCTCGCTCCCAGCCCGACCGACGGCTACGAATCGTTCCTCGGCAACGGCTACAACCAGTTGCAGGTGAATGTGCCGCCGGAAAAGGCAAAAGAGCTGCGCCTCTTTCTCGTCACCTGCGCCTATCGACCCGATGTCGTTCGCGAATACGGCTGGGAACCGCCGGCGGCGGTGCGGGAGCGGCTCTCGAAGGGCGAACGAGAGCGGAAGTGAGGAAGAAAAAACGCTCCTTTCTTTCCCTGTTTCCCGGGTAAGCTCTTCTCGTTTCGTCGATCCCGGGCACTCCACGGCATGAGTTTCTTCCAACCGCTCAAACAGCTTTTCGAGAAAGCGGCCGACGCGATCATCACATCGGAGGAAGGCGACGAGAGGGGCGCCGTGGCGGCGGCCGCGTCTGGGCCGAGGGCGCGTCCCTTCCTGCGCCAGCTGATGAAGCAGTATCAGCGGCAAACCCTGGGGAAACGACTTCTCGGCGGTGACTGCAATCCCTCCGACTATGAGGCCGGCGAGGCGATCCTGGAACTGGCTCCCGAACTCCAGGTGGAATGCGCTGTCGATATCAGCGCCCGGCTCGTGAAGTGGGGCGGAGCCCTGTCCAACTCCAGTCGCGGAGCGTCGCTGAAGTCCCTGCTGGGGCGGTTCTACCGTCGTTCGCTGCCGTTCACGGAAGCGGATTTCGTCGCCATCCTGGAGCCCCTGGCGAGTCGTGTCCGGCTGCGCCGGCTGGACCATCGCCTCTATCCGATCGCCGGACTGCTGGGACGCCTGGAAGCGGCCTATGGCGAGGAGCCACTGCCGCCGTCATTGGCGCCTCTCTTGGTCGGCTTGCGGGATGAATTGTATCGGCCGGAGTTCACCTACGCCGAGGAATTGAAGCTGGTGAACCGCTTGGAGAACCTCCTGTGCCAGCGGGCCTTCGAAGACATCGAGGCCGACGAAGCGCTGCCCGCGGTGGTGGATGCCTGGACCGCCAGGCTGGCGGAGGTGATGGGGACGTTCGATACCGAGGGACGGAGGAAATGGATCCCGATCCTTCTCCACTGGAGCCAGGCCTCGACCACCCGGCCAAACCAGAACTTCCGCAAGGAAGCGAGGGCATTGATCGAGGAGCGAGGTGCGCAGGAGATCGCTACCCTTGCGGATGAAGTGTTGAGCGCAGTCGGAAAGGCGGGTCCCGAGAAGATCAAGCCAGCTTCCTGGTCGTGGGGCGACGGAGACGGGACGCTGGTTCACGATCGCTACTGCGACCACCTCCGAGGCCTCGTCTGGTATGGTCTCGAGTTGGCGACCCCGGAACTGATCGGGCGACTCGCCGAAGTGGCCGAGCGTTGCTATCGCAAGGTGCGGGATTTCGGCCCGCGGTCATCCAAGATCGCCAATGCCTGTGTCGTGGCACTCGGGGAAACGGGAAAGCCGGAAGCCATCGGCCAACTGACCCGTCTCAAGAACTCGGTCCACTACGCCTCGGCTCGCAACCAGATCGACCAGGCCATCGAGCGGGCCGCCGACGCCATGGGGATGAGCGGCGTCGAGATGGAAGAACTCTCGGTGCCGACGCTGGGATTGAAACAGCCCGGACTCCTGGAGGAAAACGTCGGGGAGCACTTCGCTCGAGCCACCTTCTCCGGTCCCGGCGACGTGACCTTGGCCTGGGAAAGGCCGGACGGGAAACGCCAGGCCAGTGTGCCCAGGGCGCTGAAAGAATCCGATCCCGAGGGGGTGAAGCGGGTGCGTGCCCGGATTCGTGAACTCAAGGATCAACTCGACGGACAACAGAAACGTCTCGAGCAGCTCTTTCTCCAGGGGGCTTCCTGGGCTTTCGGAGACTGGAAAAAGCGATACTTCGATCACCCTCTGGTCGCGGTTCTCGCACGGCGGTTGATCTGGACCTTCGGCGGGGAAGATGGCATCGCGGTCTGCCGCGTTGGCGATGGCTGGCGCGACGTGTGGGGGGCCCTGGTCAAGGAACCGGGCGCCGATACCCGGGTCGAGCTTTGGCACCCGGTCGAGGCGAGTGAGGATCAGGTCGAGGGCTGGCGTCGATTCCTGGTCGAGCGCGGCATCACCCAGCCCTTCAAACAGGCCCACCGTGAGATCTATCGGATCAGCGAGGCGGAACGCGCCAACGGCAACTGGTCGAATCGCTTCGCGGGTCACATCGTCCGGCAGCACCAGTTCGCCGCGCTCTGCCGGAGTCGCGGGTGGCGATACACGATCACCGGAGCCTGGGATTCCGCCAACACGCCGACCCTGGCGCTGCCCGCCCATGCCATCACGGTCGAGTTCGAGGTGGAGGCAACCCGGGAAGAATATATTTCCAACTATGGGGTCTACCTGAACCTCGCCACCAAGCGAGTCCGGTTTTTCCGCCATCACGAAGAGGGCCCGGTGGCGCTCGAATCCGTTCCCGCCCGGGTCTTTTCGGAGGTGATGCGCGATGTCGATCTCTTCGTCAGCGTCAGCAGCATCGCCCGTGATCCCGAGCTGCCCGAGCCGGGCCCGGACGATCCCCACTTCGACTACTGGAAGCGGGAGCGGGAACGGGGGCTGACCCGGGCGGGAGAGATTCGCCGCCAGACCCTCGAGGCCCTGCTGCCCCGCCTGGACATCGTTGGTCAATGCGAACTGGATCAGTCCCGTCTCGTCGTGCGGGGGCGAATCCGAAGCTACGCGATCAGCCTCGAGACCGCTGAGGTGCGCATGATGCCGAAGAACGCGCTTCTCGTCATCAACCTGTCGGGCAATAGCAGGAAAAAGAAGGCCGCGGCGGAGGAGGTCGCGCTGCCCTACGAGGGCGACTCCATCCTGGCCGATCTCCTCACCAGGGCCCGCCTTCTGGTCGCGGACGACAAGATCACGGACGTGTCGTTGAAAGCGCGGATCCGCGAGGGGTGAACCGGCTCCATGGCGGCGTTCAGGCCAGCTTCAGGTTCGGATCGATGTCCTCGTCCAGCGGCGTCGGCGCGGCGCCGCGGGCGTGCTTGAGGGCGGCGGCCCAGGCGATCATGGCGGCGTTGTCGGTAGTGTAGGCGGGGGCGGCGATGCGGAGCTCGAGACCACTTTCCTCGCAGGCCTCGGTCATCGCCTCGCGCAGGCGGCGGTTGCAGCTGACACCGCCGCTGACGGTGACGAGCCGCTCGCCGGTCTTTCGCGCCGCGGCGAGGGTCTTGGCGACCAGCACCTCGATGACCGCTTCCTGGAAGGAGGCGCAGAGGTCGTCGATGATCGACTCTTCGAGCGGCTCCGGCAGCTTCTTGAGCTGGTAGAAGACGGCGGTCTTGAGGCCGCTGAAACTGAACTGGAAATCTCCGCTGTCGATCATGCTGCGGGGAAAGTCGAAGGCCCGGCGGTTTCCCTCGCGGGCGCGCCGATCGATCTCGGGTCCGCCGGGGTAGGGCAGGCCGAGCATTTTTCCGACCTTGTCGAAGGCCTCGCCGGCGGCATCGTCGCGGGTGGAACCGAGCACGGTGGAATCACCGGCGCCGCGCAGGTGCACGACCAGGGTATGGCCGCCGCTGACGACGAGGGCGAGGTTGGAAGGCACCTCGCCGGAACCGGATCCGATGAAGGGGGAAAGGAGGTGACCCTCGAGGTGGTTGACGGCGTAGAAGGGCTTGTCGAGCGCCAGCGCCAGCGCCTTGGCGGTGGTGTTGCCGATGAGGAGCGAGCTGGCCAGCCCGGGACCGGAGGTGGCGGCGATGGCGGCGAGGTCGTCGATCGCGATTCCCGCCGCGGCCACGGTGTGCTCGATGAGCGGGCGCAGGGTCAGGTTGTGATTCCGCGAGGCCAGCTCGGGAACCACGCCCCCGTAGGGCTGGTGGAGCGCGATCTGCGAGGAAATCTCGCTGGCGAGAATCTCCCCGTCGGCCCGGGCCACGGCGACGGCGGTTTCGTCGCAGGAGGTCTCGATGGCGAGAACCAGCGCGTCGGGAGGGGCGGTCGGCACGGGTCGGGGAAGCTGTCCGGAAAAGGAATCGGGAACGAGTCGGAGCCTACTCGTCTTTCTTTCCTTCTTCTTCCTTCGGCGCGTCCGAGGCCGGGGCCTTCTCCGGGTCGCCGGCGTCATCGTCCTTGGCCTTGTCCGGTTTCCCTTCGTCCTTCGATTCGGATTTCGGCTTGGCCGCGGTGTCGTTGTCGCCGTCGGATTCGGCGGGCGAATCCTTTGCCATCTTCGCGTCCCCGGTCGCCGCCTTGACGTCGCCTTCCCCGTTCTTCTTCGCGTAGACGAGGGCGCCCTTCATGGCATCGACGGCGCGCATCACCTGCAGGTCCTGGAAATTCTCGATCTTCTTCCGTTGTTCAGGCGTGAGCCCCTCGCGGTTGAACCACTGGACGAGTTGCTGTTCCTCCTTCGGGGTGAGGGAGGCGACGATGTTGGGAATGACTCCGTTCTCGTGGATGGTGCGGTGGCTCGGGGTGTAGTACTTGGCGGTGGTGAGGCGGATGGCCTTCCCGTCGGTGCCGTCGAGCGGCAGGATGGACTGGACCGAGCCCTTCCCGAAGGAGGTTTCACCGACCACGATGGCGCGCCGCATGTCCTGGAGCGCGCCGGCCACGACCTCGGCACCGCTGGCACTGGCGTGGTTCATGAGAATGGCGATGGGATACTCGCGATCGCGGCGCTTGCGGGCGGCCAGGGTGCGATAGGGGCGTACTTCGCCGGAACCGGGCTTGCCCTCGGTGGTGAGAACCAGCGTGCCTGCGGGCACGAACTCGCCGATGACGTCGATGGCGCTGTTGAGCAGCCCGCCGGGGTTGTTCCGCATGTCGAGGACGAAGGCCTCCATGCCCTGCTGTTCCAGGTCGTCGAGAGCGTCGGCCAGTTCGTCGGCGGTCGGCTCGCTGAACTGGAGGATGCGGGCGTAGCCGATCTTGTAGGGATTGGTCAGACGCGGGTCGAGGAGGGTGATGTCCTTGACCGTCGATTGCTTGATCACTTCGCGCACCATCTCGACCTCGATCAGTTCCTTGGTCGCGGGACGGCGCAGGGTCAGCTTGAGCTTTTCTCCCGGCTTGCCCTTGAGCAGCTGGACCGCTTCGGTCAGGCCGACGTCCTCGGTGAGGATGTTGTTGATCTTGAGAATCTGGTCGCCGGGCAGGACGCCGGCCCGGGCGGCGGGGCCGTCCTCGCGCACCGTGACGATGGAGAGCGTCTCGTTCCGCACCGAGATGGTGATGCCGACGCCCTCGTAGGTGCTGCCGGTGTTCTGGCGCAGCTGCTCGAAGACCTTGGGCTGCATGAACTGGCAGTGCGGGTCCAGCTCGGCGAGCATGCCGGTCAGGGCGCTGTTGATGAGCTTTTCGTAGGTGACCTTCTCGGGATCGACGTAGTTCTGGCGCACGATCTCGAGGACCCGGGTGAACAGTTCGATCTGCTCGAAGGCGTCCGGGTCGAGGCCGGAGTCGTCAGTCAGGGCCTCGGGATCGGCCTCCTCCGCCGGAGCCTTCCCGGGTGATTTCGGCGGTTCCTGTTTCCCTTCGTCGGTGGCCGGTTTTTCCGCGGCCTCCGTTTCCTGGGCGGAAATCGGCAGCGGCCCGGAAACGAGGAGGAGGAGTCCGAGAATGGCCAGGGCGAGTCGCCACGAGGTCGAGCGTGTCATGCCGTGAGTCTCCGGGCAACCGGTCGGAAATTCAAGGCCGGTCGTGCGCGGAGCCGGGCGCTCCCGTCAGGGATCGAAAAAGACCGCCAGCCAGACCGTGTCGGTGCCGGCTTCGGTGGATTCGACCCGATGCCCGCGATGCGCGGAGAGACGGATCCAATCGCCGGGACGGAGGAAAAGGCGTTCCCCTTCCGGTCCATCGAGCAGGAGCACGGCCGAGCCCGACAGCAGCAGCACCCACTCGGCCTGGTCCTGGTCGTACCAGAAATCGTCGGGCGAGCGGTGACCGCGGGAAACGATCCGCTCGATTCGCCACGAACCGGAGCCCGCGGCGAGTGTCTCGGTCAGTTCCCCGGGCAGGGACTCGGGAATACCGGCGAAGAGATTTCCCTGTTCGGGTGGGGCGTCGGCCATGGGGACACTTTTCGCCGGACCCGGAAAAAAGAAAAACGCTTTGCGCCGCCGCCGGTTTGCGTGAGCCTCACCGGGACGACGACAACCGCTTTTCCCCCTGCCTCGAATGGACACCGGCCACATCACCTGCCCGAACTGCGGGCACGAGTTCGAAATTTCCGACGCCCTCACCGGCCAGATCCGGGAACACCTCAAGGCCGAACTCCAGGCGGAAATCAACCGTCGCGAGGCCGAGGCGAAACGGAAGCTGGAAGAGATCGCCGCCCGGGAGGAGAAGCTCGAGGAACGGGTGGCGTCGGAGCTGAAGGCGAAGCTGTCGGAAGCCCAGGCCAAGGCCGCCAAGCAACTGGAGGAACGCTACGTCGTGCAGATGCGCGATCTCCAGGAGACGCTTCACCAGCGCGATACCGACCTGAAACATTTCCGCGAGCAGGAACTGGCCCTGCGGAAGGAAAAGCGGGAACTGGAAAAGGCGCGCCAGGAGGCCGAGTTGGAACTGCAGCGGAAGCTCGACGCCGAGCGCGAACGCATTCGTTCCGAGGTCAAGAAGCAGGCCGACGAGCAGCACCGGCTCAAGGAACTGGAGAAGGACAAGACCATCGCCGACCTCAAGTCCGCCCTCGATGCGATGCGGCGCAAGGCGGAGCAGGGATCGATGGAGACCCAGGGCGAGGTGCTGGAGCAGGCCTTCGAGGAAAAGCTGAAGGCCTTTTTTCCCCACGACGACATCGCGCCGGTGCCCAAGGGAATCCGCGGGGCCGACCTCGTTCACACCGTGCGCACGCCGGTGGGGGGCGACTGCGGGGTGCTCCTCTGGGAGATCAAGAACACCAAGGCCTGGGGAGGCGACTGGATCTCGAAACTGAAGCAGGACATGATCGATACCCGGGCGACCCTGGCGATCCTGATGTCGGTGGTGCTCCCCGAGGGCATCGATCGCTTCGGGCAGGTCGAGGGCGTCTGGGTGTCCGATCCGGCGTCGGCCTTGCCCCTGGCGATGGCGTTGCGGGAGCAGTTTCTCGCTCTCGATCGCGAGCGCTCGGCCTCGGTCGGAAAGAGCGCCAAGATGGAGATGCTCTACCAGTATCTGGCCGGCACCGAGTTCAAGCAGAAGATCGAAGGGATCGTGGAGGGGTTCACCGCGATGCAGGATCAGCTGGCGAAGGAACGGCGGGCCATGGAGCGGCAGTGGAAGGAGCGGGAGAAACAGATCGAGCGGGTCATCAAGAACACCGTCGGTCTCTACGGGGACATGCAGGGAATCATCGGGGGTCACATCCCGGCGATCCCGGCGCTGGAACTCGAGGGCGAAGAGGAGGAACCGGCCGCCGCCCTGCCCGAGCCGAAGGGAAACGAAGCGGTGGAGGAGTCGGTCGCGGAGGAGGATGGTGGTGAATCCGAAAAGGAAGACGACCTCTTCGGATGAACCGCCGATGTCGCTTTCCCGCGGATTGCGAAAGGTCCCGTCCCGGAGGATCGTGACTCCATGAGGCGCGAGCGTCGCTCCCATCCTTTCCCGTGGTTTCCGTGGACGGCGCCGGTCCTCGCGTCGTTGGCGGTCGCCCTTTTTCCGGCCGACCTAGCGGCCCAACTGGACACGGCCCTGGAAGTGCGTTCGCTGAGCGCCGAGGAAGCGGAAGAGGGCCGGGAAGTCGATCTCGTCGGCGTGGTCATTTTCTCCGATGCTCCCGGGACGATCTTCATCCAGGACGAGACCGCGGGAGTTTTTTTCCGGCCGGGAGACGCCGCTCCCCCGAGGCCGGGCGACGAGGTGCGGGTAAGGGGAGTGACCCAGCCCGGGCTCTACCTGCCCGGGATCGAGCAGGCGCGTTTCGAGGTGCTCGGCCACCCGGGAATTCCCGAGGCACGGCCGGTGACCTACGACGACCTCATGTCGGGTCGTTTTCACTATCAGCGGGTCGCCATCGAGGGCGTGGTGCGCTCCGTGCTTCCCGAGGAGGAGGGCGCCAGCCTGGTGCGGGTGGCGCTCGGTTCGCGCGTCGTCGAGGTGCAGGTGGAACAACCGCCGCTCGATGACGGGTCGTGGATCGACAGCCGCGTCCGGGTGGCCGGTCTCGCCGCCGGTCACATCAACGCCCGCCGGCAACTGGTGGCGCCCTATCTTCGCTGCGCCGACTGGACGGAATTCACCCGGCTCCAGGCGGGAATTGGTCCGGAAGAAACGCCGCTGCTCTCCCCGGAACAGCTGCTGAATTTCGATGTCGATGGGCAGGGCGGGCATCGGGTCCGGGTCCGCGGCACGGTGCTGGCGGCCTTTCCCCGGGGGGAAATTTTCCTGCGCGACGAGGAATCGGCGGTCGCCGCACGACTCGAACCCGGCGGTCCGAGCCCGACGGTGGGCGATCGGGTCGAGGTGATCGGGTTTCCGCAGATGGACCGTTTCAGCGCCTCGCTGGCCGACGCCGGGATCCTCGCGCGGGAACCGGGCGACGCCGGCGAGGTCACGCCGGTGCCGGTCGGCTTCGAGGAACTGATGGAGGGTGCCGAGGACGGGAACCTCGTCTCCATCGAGGCCGCCCTCGTGGATCGATACCGGACCGAGTCGGGCGGCGTGCTCGTTCTGCAGGTGGGCGACCAGACGCTCCAGGCGCGGTCACCGTCATTGCCGGACGAGATGCCGACGGGAACGCAACTGCGCGTCACCGGCATCTGCCAGGTGGAGTCGATCCGCGGCTCCGAATATCGGTCCACCCCGGAGTCGATCTCGCTGCGGGTGCGATCGGCGGACGATATCATCGTGCTCGGCGCGCCCAGCTGGTGGACGGCGCGGCGACTGGGAACCGTGCTCGTCCTGCTGCTCGTCGCCATGGCCCTGGCCGCGCTCTGGATCGTGCTGCTGCGGCGCCAGGTCGTCCGCCAGACGGTCGCCCTGCGGCATCGCATCGAGCACGAGGCCGCGCTCGAGGAACGCCAGCGCATCGCCCGGGAGTTTCACGACACCTTGGAGCAGGAACTGGCGGGCCTGTCGCTGCGGCTGGACGCGGCGGTGGCGAAAGGGGGCGAGGGAAAACTCCAGGGACTGCTCGAGGGATCGCGCAGTCTCGTCTCCCGGATCCAGACCGAGACGCGGAACCTGGTTTCCGATCTTCGCGACGACGGGGGAGACGAGAGCCTGGGGCTCGCGGGAGCCCTGGGCGAGCTGGCCTCCCGGCAGCCCTCCGACCTGGGACCGGAAATCCGTTTCGAACTCGCGTCGCCGAGACCGCTTTCCGATCTCCCGCCACGAACGGTCCATCACCTGAAGATGATCGCCCGCGAAGCGGTCGCCAACGCCCTGAAGCACGCCGAGGCGAACCGGATCGACCTGGTTCTCGACGCGGACGACGAGGCGATGGTGATGAAGATCATCGATGACGGACGCGGCTTCGACGTGGAGCGGGAGACCCGCGGGAAATCCGGTCACTTCGGCTGCATGGGCATCCGCGAGCGCTGTGCCCGTATCGGGGCGACGGTCGATTGGCGCAGCGGGCCCGCGTGCGGAACCACGGTGGAGGTTCGGCTGGGAAAAGGGTAGGTCGGCTCCTTCCCTGAAAGCGCCAGTCAACGGGAGGTGCATCCCGGACCGTTTCTCGGTTACAGTGCCCGGATGACCCTCACCCCGCGTCTTTTCTCCAGCCTCGCGGCCATCGCCTGGCTGATGTCCCTGGTTGGGGGGACGTTCGCGGCCTCGGATGACGTGGTGTTGGAATGGCGTTTCGACGGGGAACAGGAGGAGCCCGGCGAGTGGCGGGGCAAGGCCGCGGCCTCCGAGGCCGAGGCCGACATCCCCGGGCCGCGGCCCCCGCGTTATCCGGGGTTCGATGCGGAGAATCACGCGGCCTTTTTCCCGGGAGTCGATGCCTGGATCGTGGTCAAGGACCAGGAAAAGGGCGGGGCGACCGACATCCGCTTCCGCAAGGGCGACACCTTCGCTTTCGAGGCCTGGGTGAAGATCAAGTCCATCGGGAAAGGCGAGATCGATTACCTCCTCGGGAAGGGACGTCACGGGAAGCGGGGCGAGAACCTCGGCGAGGAAAATCAGAACTACTCGATTCGCCTGCAGGGCGGCACGGGGGGAGCGCGGCTCGGATTTCTCTTCACCAGTGAGCATCCGGAAACGAAGAAACGTGACTGGCACCGGTGGTGGAGCGATGCGGAAGTGCCGAAGTCGGGCTGGCACCACATCGCCCTCAGCTACACGTTTGGAAAGGCCGACAGCCTCCGGGCCTGGATCGACGGCGTGCCCACCGGGGGACGGTGGGATCTCGAGGGACCGACGGAACTGCCTCCGATGACCGACGCCGCCGATCTCGTCATCGGCACCGGCTACCAGCGCGCCAGCGGTTCGTCGTTTTCGGGTTGGATGGACAACCTCGTTCTCAGCCGCCGGGCGGCGACGGACGAGGAAACGGCGAGCCGTTACGCCTACAATCCGCCGCCGCCCCCGGTGACGCCCGACATGGTGCCCGACGGCGAAGTGCTGGTGCAGATCAGCGAGAAGGGCGTGCCCGAGGCCAACAGCTGGCCCGAGGAACCCGAGGTCACCGAGACCTGGCGGGAGGAAGCGTTCGGTTTCTTCGAGGAACCGCAGAAGTACATCTCGACGGGCGTGCGCGGGGACCGGGCGAACCCGCATCACTTTCGGGCTTCGGCCAAGGTGACGCTGCCGGCGGGCAGGCATCGGCTCCTGCTGCGCGGTCGCGGAGCCGCCCGACTTCATATCGATGGAAAGAAGATCCTGGAAACGCCTTTCCGCCCCGGGGATCCCGGCGGGTTCGAGGAACTGGATGTCCAGGACGACTACCTCGATCTCGGTCCCGATTTCCGTTTCGCTCCCCCCGGCAATCGCGAGGCGTGGACCGAATTCGAAACCGAGGGCGGCGGGCATTTCGTCATCCTGGAGACGCTGCTGGGCGGCGTCGCCGGCAAGAACAAGCAGCGTCCGGAACTCGGGGAGACCGTCGCAGCCATTTCTTTCGAGGGGGAGGAGTCATGGCAGTTGCTGGCGCCCGGAGACCGGCAGGTTCCCTACACCGACGCGGGCTGGGCCGCCTACGAAGCCGAACGCCGCGCCTGGCTGGCGGAGGTCAATGCCAAGGCCCGCGCGGCCAGGCGAGCCGAGCATGCCGACTACTGGGCCAAGCGTCGCGAGGCCGCGAAGCAGTGGCTCGCCTCGGTGGAGCCGGTGCAGGTGCCGGACCTGCCCGAGGGGTACCCAACGCACAACGCGATCGATCATTTCCTCGGCGCCCGGATCGCGACCGTGGCGGCGGAATCGAGCGAAAACCGGAGTGGATCGATCGACTACTTCGAGGATGTGCAACCGATCCTGGAGGCGCGTTGCTACGACTGTCACCAGGGCGGCAAGGCCAAGGGCGAGTTGCGTCTCGACCAGCACGCCTCGGTGCTGAAGGGCGGCGAGTATGACGGTCCCGCCGTGGTGCCCGGTGACGTGGCTGGCAGCTCGCTGATCTGGCGGGTGACGCCCGACTCGGCGCAGGAAGACATCATGCCTCCGAAGGGCGAGCCGTTGTCG
>JAUIGT010000673.1 GCA_030432615.1 Verrucomicrobiia bacterium | reverse complement strand
CTGATCAGCTTCTTCATCGGCTGGCCAACGGTGACCTACCTGTTCTGGACGCAAAACGGATGCCAGGAAGTCACCGCTACATGGAAGGTCGTAACTGGAGTTTGGCTGCTGATGTTCGTCGTCCAACTGATGCTCCTGGGTCAGTCCGTAACGATTCCCGTGTGGATGTTGCCGAAGGGTCAGCAAGTTTATCAGGAGAAGATCCAATTCGCGTCCAACTTCCTCGCCTACGCTCCTCCCACTCTTCTCGCGGGCTGGGGACTGAAATCCCTTTTCCGATGGTTGTTTCCCCCTGTCGCGGAAGAAGAAATCGATCAGGATTCCGTTTTTTGAAGGCCCGACTTTCCTTGGCTTGCCCTCTCATGCTTCGTCCGCTGGCCCTGGCCAGCGTAACCTTGGCCGGAATTTCTTCTGCTGAGGACCCGATCGATTTCGTCCGCGACGTGCGGCCGATCTTCGAGGCGCATTGCTACCGTTGCCACGGCGAGGAAAAGCAGAAGTCCGGTCTCCGGCTCGACGTGAAGGAAGCGGCCTTCCGCGGCGGGAGCGGTCACGCGCCGGACATCATCCCCGGAAAGCCGGAGGAGAGCCCGCTCCTGCGCTTCGTGCGCGGCGACGAGGGCGAGGACCTGCGGATGCCGCGGGATGGCGATCCGCTTTCGACCGAGGAAATCACGACCCTGACCCGGTGGATCGCCGAGGGCGCAACCTGGCCCGATGGCGTGGACCGGGTGAAGCTCGCCAACAAGCGCGACCACTGGTCCTTCCGCCCCGTCGCCGAGGTCGAACCGCCGGAGACGGGCGATCAAAGCTGGCCGCGATCGGACATCGATCGATTCATTCTCGCGAGACTCGAAGACACCGGCCTCGAACCCTCCCCCGAAGCCGATCGCCTCACCTGGCTGCGGCGGGTGACATTCGACCTCACCGGCCTACCTCCGACTCCGGATGAGGTGAACGCCTTTCTCGCCGACGACTCGGAAACCGCGTTCGAGAAAGTGGTCGATCGCCTCCTCGATTCGCCTCGCTACGGGGAGCGCTGGGCGCAGCACTGGCTCGACGTGGTCCGCTACGCCGACACCCACGGTTTCGAGGTCAACACCGAGCGCCCCCACGCCTGGCCCTATCGCGACTACGTCATCGAGAGCTTCAACGACGACCTTCCCTGGGATCGATTCATCCGCGAGCAGATCGCCGGCGACGCGTTCGGAAAGGCGGAAGCCACCGGGTTTCTCGTCACCGCCGCCGCGCTGCTGCCCGGCCAGATCGGCAAGGACGACGCCTCCAAGCGCCTCGCCCGCCAGGATGAATTGGGCGAGATCGTCATCAACACCGGAGAGGCCTTCCTCGGGCTCAGCATCGGCTGCGCCCGCTGTCACGATCACAAGTTCGATCCGATCACGCTCGAGGACTACTACTCCCTGCAGGCCTTCTTCGCCGGGGTGAAATATGGCGACCGCGAGATCGAGAATCCCCAAGTCGATGCCATCGTCGCGGACCTGAAGTCGCGGCTGGCACCCTTGGAACGGGAACTCTCCGGATTCGTTCTCGAAGCCGGTGCCGGCCACACCCGGGCTCCCGTCAGTGCCCGCGGCAACCTGGAAAAATTCGCTCCGGTCACCGCCACCGCCATCCGTTTCACCATCGAGTCGACCATCAGTGAAAATCTGCGCGAGCCCTTTCTCGACGAGTTCGAGGTCTTCGACGGAGAAGGACGCAACGTCGCCCTCGAAGCCAGGGCGGTGAAGGTTTCCGGCGGTCCCGGAAAGGAAGGGCTCAACAACGGGATCTACGGCAACGCCGACTGCTGGCGGTCCAACGAGAAGGGCCGCGGCTGGATCGAGATGGAATTCGATCGTCCCCGTCGCATCGAGCAGGTCCACTGGGGCCGCGACCGGACCGGCCAGTACGGCGATCGCCTCGCCGAAACCTACCGGCTGGAGGTCCGAACCGAATCCGGGGAATGGCGGACCGTGACCGATCAATCCGACCGCCTGCCCTTCGATCCCGATCGCGCCAAGGCCGGCCTGTTCCAGGCCGAGGATCTTGCTCCCGGGAAACGCGCGCAGGCCGCGGCCCTGTTGGCCCGACGGAAACCGATTCTCTCCGAACTGGAACAGTATGCCGGCGGGCGCCAACTCGTCTTCGCCGCGGTCTCGAACGATCCCGAGCCCATGCACCTGCTCAACCGGGGCGACCCCGAGCAGCCGAAGGGCGAGGTCGATCCCGCCACGCCCGGTTTTCTCGAAACCGTCTCTCTGCCGGGTTCCGCCAACGACCCGGAACGTCGCAAGGCGCTCGCCGACTGGATCGTCGATCCCGGGAATCCCCTCACCGCCCGGGTCATCGTCAATCGCGTCTGGCAGTGGCACTTTGGCATGGGCCTCGTCGAAACCGCCAACGACTTCGGCCGCGCGGGCACGAAGCCCTCGCACCCGGAACTGCTCGACTGGCTCGCGACCGAGTTCGTCCGCTCCGGCTGGTCGGTGAAGCAACTCCATCGACTCATCGTGCTCTCCGCCACCTACCGGCAGGATCACCGCATCGATCCCGACGCCCAGGCCATCGACGCCGATACTCGGCTCCTCTGGCGCTTCCCCTCGCGACGACTTGAAGCCGAGGCGATCCGCGACTCCATCCTCGCCGTCAGCGGCCGGCTCAATCTCAAGACCGGCGGTCGCGGATTCGATCTCTTCCGATCCCGCGGCGGGCTCAGCGGCTTCCCGCCCATCGAATCGTTCGAAGAAGAAGGGCGCCGTCGCCTCATCTATGCCCACAAGATCCGGATGGAACGCGAGATCGTCTTCGGCGCCTTCGACTGTCCCGATGCTGGCCAGAGTCTTCCCCGCCGCCGTCAATCGACCACGCCCATCCAGGCGCTGAATCTGTTCAACAGCCGGTTCACCCTCGACGAAGCCAACGCCCTCGCCGAGCGCGCCCGCCGCGAAGCCGGCAAT
>JAUIGT010000672.1 GCA_030432615.1 Verrucomicrobiia bacterium | reverse complement strand
CTGCCAGGATGGCGTGCTCGTTTCCAACGGGCATTTCTACTGGGGGCCGTGGATGTGTGGCTGCCAGCTGTCGCTCTACGGCAACCTGGCGCTGGCGCCGCGAACCGCGCCGGGCGAGGTGGAGGATCCACCGGACCCCGTCGCGGCGTTCGCCTCGGCATTGGAAAAAGTGGACGCCGAGCGGAAGACCCGTTTCTCCATCGACGAGAACGATTGGCCCCAGTATCGCGGCGATGCCGCGCGAGCGAACACCACCGCGGTGCCCTTGCCGGAATCGGTATCGCTCGCGTGGACGCGGCCGGTCAGTTTCGGCGAGGAATTGGCCACCGCCCCGGTGGCGGCCGGGGACATGGTCTACGTCGCCAATCGGGTCGGGGTGGTGCGGGGGCTGACGGCGGATTCCGGCGAGGAGATTTGGAAAGCCTACGCCACCGGGCCCGTCTACTACCCGCCGGCGGTGGAGGGAGACAAGGTCTTCGTCGGCTCGGCCGATGGCCGGGTCTATGCCCTCGATCCGATGAGCGGGGACGAGATCTGGAATTTCCGCGTGGGACCGCGCGACCAGTGGATCCCGGTGTTCGGGAAACTGGTCTCGGCCTGGCCGCTGTCCGGCGGAGTGGTGGCGGAGGGTGGCACCGTCTACGCGGCGGGCGGGATCACCCACTACGACGGAACCTGGGTGGTGGCCCTGGATGCCGATACCGGCGAAGTGAAGGCGCACAACACCGGCTCGGGAACCATCGCCAGCGAGGTGGACAACGGGATCTCGATGCAGGGCAACCTGCGCATCGTCGATGGTGAGCTGCGCTTCCTCGGCGGCGGCGTCTACGAGTGGGCGCGCTACGATCTTCGCACCTTGGCGAATCGGAACGAGCCCAAGGTGCAGGTGAACGCCGAGTTCCGCACCGCCTTCTATCCCTACTATCCGGAATACGGCAAGTACCTCAGCCTCGATCACACCTGCGAGGACGGCCGGGTGCTGAATCACGACGCCAACTACGAGGGGCTCTATTTCAACAATCTCTCCCTGCAGGAACCGCTGCCGGAAGATGCGATTCCGG
Organism: Verrucomicrobiia bacterium; assembly: GCA_030432615.1. Classification (GTDB taxonomy): domain Bacteria; phylum Verrucomicrobiota; class Verrucomicrobiia; order Verrucomicrobiales; family DEV007; genus JAEUHH01. The sequence goes on along the minus strand of JAUIGT010000672.1, from coordinate 1,905 downwards.
TGCTCAAGGACGCCGCCGGCGAGTTCATCCGGATGAAAGGCCGCCGGCGCGGGGAGGACACTGTTCCGACGAAGCCGGAGATCGTGTGGGAGGATCAGAAGCAACGACGTTTCACGGCGTTCATCGTGAGCGAGCGGGGCGATCGCCTGCTGGTGGCCGGGCATCCCGACGAACGGGAGGACGACGCCTTCCTGGCGTGGATGGACACTGCGGACGGGAGCGACGTCTGGTTCGAGAAACTCCCCGCCCAGGTCGTGAAAGGCGGTGCCGCCATCGATGCCGCGGGACGGATTTTCGTGGTGCTGGAGAACGGGGAGTTGCGGTGTTATGAATGAGGGGAACCGCTGATGGTTCCATCGCTTGGGAACCGCTGATGTGCGCTGATTGTCGCTGATGGTTCCACTCAGTTCTTGTCATCCCGAGCGAGGAACGAGTCGAGGGATCTCCCGAGGGCGGGGCTGGTTTCCCGTTGCGGAGTGGCGTGACAGGGTGAAGCGCGTTTCGTTTCGGCGGGAGTCTTGTGGACGCGCGTGAGATCCCTCGGCTTCGCTCGGGATGACAAGGGAGAAGGTAGGAGACTTTTGGGAGTGGCTTTCTCAGCGGGCTGGGACACGGATTCATCCGTAAACGATCAATCGTTGTCCTCGCGATCGCCGCTTTTCGAGACGGGAGGCAGCCCCAGTTGATTCATCGCCAGGTCTTCCCAAGTCGGGTTCATTTCATGGATGAGGAACTCTTTCTTGGCGCGACTCCAGCGTTTGATTTGCTTCTCGCGGGCGATGGCGTCTCTCGCATCCGCAAATCGCTGATACCAGACGAGGCGATTCAATCGGTAGCGACTGGTGAAGCTGTTCGGAAACTTGCGATTGCGGTGTTCGGTCACTCGTTTCTCCAAGCTCTTCGTGACCCCGATGTAGAGTGTCGTTCTTCCCGCGTTCGTCATCATGTAGACGTAGAAAACCACGTTCCATGCAGTGGGAGGATTGGCTGGCATAGATGAAAAAAGTGACTAACAGCCCTGCTTGTCAATTTGATCGACTCTCAGTATTCTCTTGTCATCCCGAGCGAGGAACGAGCCGAGGGATCTCCCGAAGGCGGGCGGTTTCCCGTTGCGGAGTGGCGTGACGGGGTGAAGCGCGTTTCGTTTCGGCGGGAGTCTTGTGGACGCGCGTGAGATCCCTCGGCTTCGCTCGGGATGACAAGGCAGAGGGATTGGATCCGGTTTCTTGGCACCACGTGGTCGTGGTGTCGGAGTGTGCGTACACGGTCGGAATGATCATCATCCATGTCATCCCGAGCGAGGAACGAGCCGAGGGATCTCCCGTGGGCAGGGCTGGTTTTCCCGTAGAGGAGGGGAGCGAAGGGCGAGGCGCGCTTCGTTTTGGCGCGAGCCGAGGGACGCGCGTGAGATCCCCCGGCTTCGATCGGGATGGCAAGGAAGACGGCTTCGCGACAGGAGAAAGAAAAGATCAGCGCCTATCAGCGAAAATCAGCGGTTTCCCTCGTTCCACTCAACCATCAATCGGCGCCAGGAGGTCGGCGAGGACGGTCTCGTCGAAGTCGAGCTTCTGCGGGGCGCCCTCGAGGATGCCCTGAAACAGGGCGCGCTTCTTCTGCTGCAGGAGGAGGATCTTTTCCTCGATGGTGCCCTGGCTGATGAGCTTGTAGACGAAGACGGGATTCTGCTGGCCGATGCGGTAGGCCCGGTCGGTGGCCTGGGCCTCGAGGGCGGGATTCCACCAGGGATCGTAGTGGATGACGGTATCGGCGGCGGTGAGATTGAGCCCGGTGCCGCCGGCGCGCAGGCTGATGAGAAAGACGGGCACCTTGCCGGCCTGGAAACGGTCGCAGAGTTCGCCGCGATCCTTGCTCGCTCCGGTCAGGGTCTGGTAGCGGATCTTCTTC
>JAUIGT010000671.1 GCA_030432615.1 Verrucomicrobiia bacterium | reverse complement strand
AAAATAATCTGACGATTTTCGGAGTCAGTTTTTCTCGGGACGAGGCGCGAGGAGGAAGCGATGCGGGCATCGTGACCGACGAGCAACGAAGGCAACGGGGAAAAGTGGCTCGAATGGTTCAAGAATGCCGCAGGCCTCACTTCCATTTTTTCTCAACACTGAATCGTCAGAGTATTTTTTGAATTTCGTATGAGAGGGAAACGGAAGGCATCCAGCTCTCACCGGGGAGTTTCGACCGGACAGCCGTCGATGACGGCACGGAATGGGCTAACCCCCGCTTGGTAGGCCTTGGCAACTCAAGGTGAAACCCGCTTCACCGTCAGGCCCGCTTCGCCGGTGAGCGCCTCGATTCCCTTCAGGCTCCTCGCATTGTCGATGACCAGTTCTTCCAAGGAATCGGCCGCGGTCGAATTCACGGTGGCCAGGTCGGTGCAGGAGCGCAGGATCAAAGCCGACAGAGTCACGCTGCCGAGATCGAGCTCGGCGAGGTTCTGCAAGCGCGTCAATTCCAGGCTCTTCAGGTTCGCGCAGCCGGTCAGGTCGATGCGGGTCAGCTTCTCCTCGAAGGTGACCAGTTGATCGCGCACCACCAGGTGCTCCAGGGCCGGCAGATTCGACAAGGGGGCGACATCGATCACCTTCGGCGACCGCAGGACCAGGGATTTCAGGCCGAGCAGATCGGGACCGGCCTGACTCAATCCGGACAGGTCGGCGTCGGTGGGAAACTCGAGGACGAGGGCGGGCAATTCCGGAAGCGAGGTCAATCCGCTCAGGGGAAATCCGGCCTGGTCGCCCTCCAGGTGCAACTCCACCAGCGACGGAGCCTTGCCGAAATCGAAGGCTTGGGAGATGCCCAGTTTCCGGATCTTGGCGAAGGTCCCTTTCTCCGCGAGCGCCGCGACCTCGGCGGCGGTGTAGTGGGGATTCAACAAGGCGATGGTCAGGGCTCCCAGCGCCGAGATTCCCTGGGCGCCGTGATCGAGGCAGTCATTGCCCAGCTCGATCACCGTCAGTTCGGGACACCGGGCGATGCCGGTCACGTCCATCTCCACGAAGTCGGGAAGCGCGAGACTCTGCAGCTTGGGCAGCTTTTCCAGGAAAGCCGGCAGCGCCGCCGCGCCCTCGATCTCGCACGCCGCCAGGGACAGGTGACGCAGGGCGGGAAACGGGGCGTCCTTCGCGGCGATCGCTTCCAGGTTCACCTCGCCGTCACCGATCAGGGTGCGGAGATTCTCCAGGCCGCCCAGGGTGTCCATGGGGAACTCGCCCGAATCGGGAACCTCGAAATACTCGAGCGCGTCGCAGTCACCCAGTCCGACGGGATCGGCGATGGTGTCCGTGATCCGCAACGCCCGGACCTTGCCTTCCTTGGCGACGGAGTAGTCGGGAAGCTTGCCCACCACCAGCGAGGTGATGATCGCACCCCGCAGGGCCGTGACATCAGCGGCATCGAAGAAGCCGGCGTAGAGCGCGATTCCTTCGCCGGGAAACCCGCTCTTCATGGAGCGCAGGGCAGCCTCGTCGTCCTCGGCCCGGACGGCGACACCGACTTCCCGGACCTCCCCGCCCGGATCGAGCGCGAGCCCGAGCCGGTTGTCCGCGAACGTCAGGAACCAGTCGCGCTCCCCACCATAGGGAAGCAGGAACTGCGGCGCGAAATCTCCTCCGCCCTCGCGCCAGAGTTTCACGAGAACCCAGGCGCCTTCCGGCAATTCCGCCTCCCAGGTGTGCGCGTCGGTCCGGCGAAAGGCGGCCGGAATTCCCGGAGCCTCGACCTCGTCGGCGCTTTCAGGCAGGTGAATCTTCACCCGTTTCCAGTCCAGCGGATGTTTCGAGGCCTCCCGCGCCGCCAGCCAGGCACGCATGAAGTCGACATCCTGCGGCGCCAGCCGGTTGGCGGGCATCTCGAATCGCTGTCCGTCGCTGAGCCGCCGGATCACCACCTTGCCGTCCACCAGGTCGAGCACCTCGGCCTCGACGGTGGAGCCGTTGGGCCCGGTGAAGGTGTGAATGCTTCCACTCGGCTGTTGCCCTTGAACGAAAACGCTCAGCCCGAGGAGAAATGCGAACAGGCATCCGAGACGAAGGCGTCCCGGATTCCGGAAAGAGAAGGCCGTCATGCCTCGTAGCGTCGGTGAATTCCCAACCCGGGCAAGCACCGATTCGTGGCTCGGGTTCGCCGCCCGCTTTCCTCAGATCCGACCGGCGAGCAGTTCCCGCTGGAAGATCAGCTCCTTGGGCAGGTGATCGTAGAGGCGCAGGTAGAGTTCCGCCTCGGAGAGCAGTTCCTGGCGGAACTCCTCGTGATCGAGGTGCATCAACTCCTCGAACTGGGACTCGGAGAAATCGAGTCCCTCGAAGTTCAGTTCGTCGTAATGCGGCATCCAGCCGATGGAGGTTTCATGCCCCTTGGCGCGGCCGTCGCAGCGATTGATGATCCACTCCAGCACCCGCATGTTTTCGCTGAACCCCGGCCACAGGTAGCCGCCATCGTCGCCCTTGCGGAACCAGTTCACGTGGAAGATCCGCGGCAGGTGGCGAACGAGACGCCGCATCCCCAGCCAGTGCGCGAAGTAGTCGCCCATGTTGTAGCCGCAGAAGGGCAGCATGGCGAAGGGGTCGTGACGCACCTTGCCGACGGCTCCGGCGGCGGCGGCGGTCGTTTCCGATCCCATGTTGGCACCGAGAAACACCCCGTGGATCCAGTTGAAGGCCTGGAAGACGAGCGGCATCGTCGTCGCCCGGCGCCCGCCGAAGATGAGGGCGTCGATGGGCACGCCGTTGGGATTTTCCCACTCCGGATCGATGGCCGGGCACTGCGAGGCCGGGGCGGTGAAACGGGAGTTGGGATGCGCGGCGGTGGTGCCGCTGTCCGGCGTCCACGGATTGCCCCGCCAGTCGATCAGGCCTTCGGGCGGCTCCGGTGTGAGCCCTTCCCACCAGACATCGTCATCAGGAGTCAGGGCCACG
>JAUIGT010000670.1 GCA_030432615.1 Verrucomicrobiia bacterium | reverse complement strand
AGAAAATCATGCGCGCCAAGGGCATTGAACCACCGCCCGCTCCCGAGCGCCCCATCGTCGGAAAGCCGAAGAAATACGAACCGTAGGCCAGCGACTCCTGTCGCGGCAAATCGCAGCCCGAAAAGTCTTCGCTACCGCAAGAACACCGGCGAACTCCAGGCCCACTGATCGTTGGTCTGGCGAACGCGCACGTAGTAACAGCCCTCGTTCATCGGCTCCTCATCGGCGAAGGCAAAGCTCCAGTTCAATTCCTCCGACGCCGGCGCGCGGTTGAATCGCCAGCTCGGCGCGTCGGTGTGATCGAGGCTGCCGCTGCGCGCTCCGATCATGAGTTCCTCCAGTCGATGCTCGGCGCGAAACCCGTTGAGAACCGCGAACACCTTCGCGGAACGCGGCATTTCCACCTCCAGGCACAGCCCCTGCGTGGTGCAGGTCGAATTCGTCGGGTTTCCCTGGGACACGGTCTCGAATCGCACGGAACGATCGCCCTTCTCCAGGACCCGCGAACGGTAGAAGGACTCGTCCTCGTTCGCATCGCGCTCGGCGGGCGAAACCACTTCCAGTCCGCGGAATCGAGGTTCGATATCGAGAATGCCTCCGTCCTCGATTCCGAACTCCACGTCCCACTCCGCAGTCCGGTGCTTCGCACCCCAGCCGACTTCGAGGTGAAGCTTGGTGCGCACCCGTTCCCCTGAACTTTCCGCCGACGGGACATCGAGCTGCGAAAAACGCCGGAACAGTTTCCCGTTTCGGATCACGTCCACGCAGTCGATCGCACCGCCACCCCTGACGTCGATCCTCAGCTCGCGACGGTCCGCCACCGGAATCACCGAACCCAGCGGCGCGCCGTTGACGGAAAACTTCAGCCCGATCCGGTCACCCGTCAGCGCCACCAGGCGCCGCGCGTAGAGGGCCTCCCAGATCGACTCGCGGGTTCCGTCCACCGCCCACAACGCGGTGCGCCCGTGGCCGTAGCTGCCCGGATGACCGCTGTGGTGATCGGTCCCGCCCGAGAACCCGAAGATGTGCCCTTTTTCCAATCCGCAGGCGATGGTGCTCTCCCAGTCCGACGGCCCCATCGAATGCAGGAACGGGCGCGGGTTCTCACTGCCCTCCGAGCAGCCGTGCATCGAGAGCATTTCCACGAAGGGCGCGAACTCCGGCGAAAACGAATCCCAGTCGATCCCGCGGGTCCCCTTCCGATACCCGACGTGATGCGGCTGCGCGATGCTGTCGCTTCCCCGCTCCCGCAGCGCCCGCAACTGCGCGTGAAGATCGTCGAGGTCTTTCGGGTAGAGAATTTCCCCGTCGAGATCCTTGTAAAGCATGTTGCGATCCCCCGAAGCGCACGAGTGCACCTCGAAGCCGGGAAAGATCACGAAACGCCCTTCCTCGTTCCGCTCCCGAAGGGTCTCCATCATCTGGGGCCAGACTGATTTCAAGCGGGCGAAGCCTTCCTCGTGAAAATCGATGATGTATTGGATCCGCGGATCCGGATCCGGCATGTCGGGCCAATGGGCGTGCCCGGTGATGGACACGAAATCGAGCTGCTCCCGCGCATTCGAAAGGGCGTCCTCCAGCGAACCATGCCCATAGGAAATGCCACAGTGATTGTGCAGGTCGCCGTAGAGCAGGCGCCATTCGGAAAACGGATCTTCGGATTCAGTCATCGTTGACCTCGCCATACCATTACCGCATTACCGAGGCAATGGCCGAAAGGATTGTCCCGGATCGCGGCCCCGGGTATCGTGCCTCCATGCCCACCCTCTCCTTCTCGAAAAACATCCAGACTCACGTCGATGTCGATCGCTGGGAAACCGACGCGGCCACGGTGGGCGAATCCCTGGAGTCCATCTTCGCCCGGCGACCAAAGCTCCGTGGCTACCTGCTCGACGATCGCGGTGCTGTCCGTAAACACGTGGCCATCTTCGTCAACGGGACCTCCATTGCCGACCGGGAGAAGCTCACCGATCCGGTCTCCACATCCGACGAGATCTTCGTGATGCAGGCCTTGTCGGGAGGATAAAAAAGGCGCAGGCTCCGGGAATCATGAGCGACTGCTTTTTCGTCGGCACCCGCAAGGGCCTCTTCCGCTTCGAACGCCAATCGGATGGTGGTTGGAGGCAGGCCTCTGCATCGTTCCTCGGCATCCAGGTGCCGGCCATCCTGCCCGACTCACGCGACGGCACGCTCTACGCCGCGGTCGAGCACGGGCACTTCGGCATCAAGGTGCATCGTTCGACCGATGCCGGCGATACCTGGGAAGAACTCGACCCGCCGAAGTACCCGGAAAAACCCGACGACGCACCGGTCATCAAGGACGCCTTTCGCCAGGCCGAGGTACCGTGGTCACTGGAAAAAATCTGGATCCTCGAAGCGGGTGGTCCCGACCAGCCCGGTGTGCTCTGGGCCGGCACCATTCCCGGCGGACTGTTCCGGTCGGGCGACCGCGGAGAAACCTGGGAACTGAATCGGCCCCTGTGGGATCATCCCGACCGCGGCAAGTGGGCCGGAGGCGGCTACGACTTCGCCGGCATTCACTCCATCTGCGTCGATCCCCGGAATTCCGACCGCCTCTCCCTCGCCATCTCGTGTGGCGGCGTCTGGAACACCGAGGACGGCGGAAAGCACTGGGAGCAGGGCGCCCACGGAATGCGCTACGACTTTCTTCCCGCCGAACAGGGCGGCGCCGATCCCGACGGACAGGACCCCCATCGCATGGTGCGCTGCCCCGGATCGCCCGACCACCTCTGGGTCCAGCATCACAGCTACATCTACTACTCGAACGACGACGCCCGCAGCTGGCAGGAGTTCTCCTCGGTCAAACCTTCCCCCTTCGGATTCGCCGTCGCCGTTCACCCGAAGGATCCCGAGGTCGCGTGGTTCGTTCCCGCGAAGAAGGACGAGTTCCGCTATCCGGTCGATGGCCGCCTCGTTGTCAATCGCACCCGTGACGGCGGCACCACCTTCGAGA
>JAUIGT010000083.1 GCA_030432615.1 Verrucomicrobiia bacterium | reverse complement strand
CGAGGGAAATTCCCCTGACGGATCCACCTTCGGCGCCACCGGCCCTTGCGGCTTCGGCTCGGGCTTCGGCTCGGGCTTCGGCTCGGGCTTCGGCTCGGGCTTCGGCTCGGGCTTCGGCTCGGGCTTCGGCTCGGGCTTCGGCTCGGGCTTCGGCTCGGGAACTGATTGGGACTCTTCGTTGCCCGCACCCGATTTCTTCGCTCTTGCCTCGGCCGTTTTCTCGGGAGCCTTGGGTGCTCCCGCCTTCGGAGTTCCCTGGTCCTTGGGTTTCGGCGGCGCATCCGGTTTCGGCGCCGGCTTCTTCTCCTCAACCGGTTTTTTCTCCGGAGCATTGGGCTTGGCTGCGGGCGCCGCCGCCGGGGGAGCTGGTTTCGGCTTGGGTGCCCCTCCCTTGGGCGCCGGATAATGGGTCCGCCAGCGACCGACGGGATCGAAACTCTCCAGCGCGAAACCGAGGGGATCGATCTTTCGGTGACACTCCATGCAGGACTGGTCGGCGGCGTGCTTGGCGAGACGTTCGCGAATGGTCGTCGCCCCCCGCACGTCGGACTCGATCGCGGGAACCACCGCCGGCGGGGGCGGCGGATGAATGCCGAGCACATTCTCCATCACCCATACCCCGCGGGTCACCGGGGAGGTATCGACCCCATTGGCACTCACGGTGAGCACACCGGCCATCCCGAGAACGCCGCCGCGCTGCCGGTTGCCCTCCAGGCTCACGCGCTGGAATCCGTCCGCCTGGCGCAACGTGTCCTTCTCCGGCAGACCATAGAGCTGTGCCAGTTTCTTGTCGACGAAGCTGTAGTCGGCATCGAGAAAATCGATCACGCTGCCGTCGGTCTCCAGCAGGTGGCGGAAAAGCAGTCGCGCCTCTTCCTTCATCGACCGGGGCAGGTTTTCCGCGTAGTAGGCCGGCGCGGACTTTCGGGGCGGCGGCTGGTTGCCCAGGTCGCGAAGATTCAGCCAGCTGTCGAGGAAGGCCCTCACGAAGCCCTCCGACCGGCGGTCCTTCAACATCCGGACGGCCTGTTTCTTCAGTTCCCCGGGCTCCACCAACGCGCCCGATGCCGCAGCGGCCAGCAGTTCCGCATCCGGAGGCCCGGCCCACAACGCGTAGGAGAGGCGCGACGCGAGGTCGTAGGGTCGCAGCAACGATTCGTTCTCCGGCGTCGATTCTGCCAGGTAGAGAAAGGATGGTGAACACAGGATCATCTTCACCGTGTCCAGCGCGGCCTGCCGCGGTGTCGCCCCTTCTTCCAGGCGCAGGCGATAGGATTCTTCGATCCGTTTCCGATCGGCCTCCTCCAGCGGACGCCGGAACGCCTTTTCACCGAAGGCCCGGAGTTGCTCCAGCGCCCGTTCTTCCTGAAACCCGTTCTTCCCGAAGACGGCCTGCTCCTCCGCGCCTCCTCCCGGCTCGGCCAGCGGTCCCTGGATCTTCACTTCGGAGATCCGGAGATGCGGCAGTTTGCCCTCGAGGAGGATGTGCCCGCGCGACACGCCGGACTTCGGCGGTGCGCTCTTGAACTCGTCCTTGTAGCGCTGGTTGATCTGGATCACCGACGCCCGCGATTCATAGGGACCATTGGGAAAGGTGAAACGCGGCGTCTGCCCTTTCTCCAGCCAGACCGTGAATTTCTTCCATTCCGGCTTTTCGTCGGGCACCACCGTTTCCCCGAGGAGCGGCTCGATTTTCTGCGGGTAGTGGATGTGGCCTTTTCGGTAGTCACCGGGAACGAGACCCATGCGGAACGGCTCGGAAAAGTCGATCCCGAAGATCTTCGGGTCGTAGTGGGTATCCCGGTGCATGGCCTGGACCAGCACCTCGATCTCGTAGAGCCCGGCCTCGGGAACGCCCTCGAGGAAATCGTGGATGTAGCCGTAGCTCCCCTGCCGGGTATCGGTGTCGGGCTGCTCGTAGACGCAGAGATAACGGTAGTTGAAGGCCGCCTTGTGCGAACCGGACAGCTCTTCGGGTTGGAGAAAATGACCGTCGAAATGCCAGCTCTGGGACTTCTTATCGGGGTTGCCGAGCCGCGATTCCACCAGCCGGTTGGCCGCCTGGAAATACTGGTCGAGGAGGAATCCCGAGGTCACCAGGGATTCGCCGATGGTGTCGAGGTGTTCGCTGGTATTCTCCTGGGGAAAATCGGCCGTCAGCCCCAGGGTCGCGAGGCTGCGACCAAAGAGGGATTCGAGCGTGTTCTCGTATTCCCGGTTCGAGAGCCGCCGCATCACGGTCCGGCCCGCGGGAATCTCGACCTTGCCCCGCGTCGCGGCGATGCCCTCGTGGAGGGCCGCGATGACGGCAGCCCGTTCGTCTTCGGTTGGCTGCTCCGCGGCGTCCTTGGGCGGCATCTCCTTGAGGAGCAGTTGATCGACGATGTCCCGGGCATCGACCAGGTCGGCCTCCGTGTCGAGCGGCAACTCGAAGTCCTCGAAATCGCGGTCGCCTTTCTCGGAGAGGCTGTCGTGGCACTCGAGGCAATATTTCCCGACGAAGTCGAAAGCGACCTTGGCATCGTCGGCGAACGCATTCCCGCCAAGGCCCAATCCCAGGATGCTCAGCCAAACCCGGACGACTCGGTCGGGTCCACGACCCAACCCTGTCAGATCGAGGAAAGTCGCCGACGTAGCAGTGATGAAACGCAAAAAATCCATGCCTTTCGAATCAACGGTCGAAACACCGCCGATTTCCTTTCTTTCTTCCCATCCTCTCGCCTAAACGAAGGTGCCCGTGCTCGTGCCGAAGGCATCGATCTCCACACCCATGCGGTGAGCCATCTCCAGGTAGAGATTGCAGAGCGGAACCTTGTTCGGACCGTCGGCCGGGACCTTGCGGAATTCACCGTGACGATAGCCGCCCCCGGCGAGGATGATCGGCAGGTCGCTGTTGGTGTGCGAGTTCCCGTTGCCCATCCCGCTGCCGAAGAGGACGGCGGTGGAGTCCAGCAGGGATCGCTCGCCATCCCTGATGCCGGCGAGACGGGTCAGGAACTTGCCGAACTGTTCGATCTGGTAGGTCTCCAGGGTGAGCAGGTGATGAATGGCCTCCTCGTCGTTTCCGTGGTGGGAAAGCCCGTGGTAGGACTTGTCGATGCCGAGATTCTGGGGGAGGAAACTGCCGCCGATCTCCAGGGTGGCCACCCGGGTCGAGTCGGTCTGCAGGGCCAGTGCCATCAGTTCGTAGAGCAGCGGGAGGTCGTCCACCATGTTCCGATCGGACGGCTTTTCGAAAGGCGCGTCCGGTTTCGGCTGGTCGGTCCAGCGACGGCGCAACTCGAGCCGTTTCTCCACGTCGCGGACCGAGGTGAAGTATTCGTCGAGCTTGTCCTTGTCCTCCTGGTTGACCTTTTTCGACAGCCCCTTCGCATCCTCCATCACCAGGTCGAGAATCGAGGACTGGAGCCGGTTCTCCCGCTTCCGGGCCGCCTGCCGCTCCCTGGTGTCCTCGATGAAGAGTTTCTCGAAGAGTTCGGCCGGCCCCTCGATCGGCGGAACGCGCACGCCCGACTTCGTCCAGGCGATCTGGCAACCGCCATGGATGCCGCCTTCCGAGCCGACCGTGAGCGAGGGAAAGCGGGTCTCGATGCCGACTTCCTCGGCGATGTACTGATCGATGGTGACGTTGCCGTCGGGCCGGTTCTTGGCCTCGGAATTGAGCACGCCGGAGAGGAAGGAATGCACCGCGAAGTGACCGCCCTTGACCCCGTGGTCGAGCCCGCGATAGACCGTCATGTGCTCCCGGTTGGCCGCCAGCGGCTCGAGCAGCGTCGTCAGTTCGTAGCCCTTGCCGGTGGTCTCCGGGAAAAAGGATTTCTGCTGGAACCCGAGCAGGTTCCCCACCGCCACGAAGCGCTTCGCTCCCTCGCCCGCACCCTTCGCGACCTGCAGGGCGGCGTTGCCACCCGCCTCCTTCGCCATCAGCGACGGGAGCCCGGGTAATGCCAGGGTCGCCCCGATGGATTTGAGGAGAAAACGGCGACGATCGAGCGAGGAATTCATGGGAGAAGGAAGGCGCGGATTCCCCAACAGCGAACGCCGAACCGGCCGGAATTCAAGGGGAGAAGGATACGTGTTCAAGGAGCCCACGGGCTCCGCGGACTGACGGTGGGCGGTGGACTCTGCCCATCCAACCGTCGCCTTCCGGCAGAGCCGTTTACTTCAACTCCCGGGCGACCTCGCCGAACGCCTTTGCCGCGAACTCCAGATCCTCGCAAGCGTGCGCTGCCGAGACCTGCGTCCGGATGCGCGCCTTGCCCTCGGGCACGACGGGAAAGGAAAACCCGATCACGTAGATGCCCCGCTCCAACAACCGCTCGGCCATGGCGCTGGCGAGCTTGGCGTCGCCGAGCATGACGGGGACGATGGGATGGTCGCCGGGCAGGACCGTGAGCCCGGTCTTCGCGATCTCGCTTCGGAAAAAAGCGGTGTTCTCCCGCAACCGATCGAGCAATTCCGTCGAGCGCGTCAGCAACTCCAGCGACTTCAGCGACGCGGCCACGATGGACGGGGCCACGGAATTCGAAAACAGGTAGGGTCGCGAACGCTGGCGCAACAGTTCGATGATCTCCCTGCGCCCGCTGGTGTAGCCGCCGCTGGCTCCACCGAGGGCTTTGCCCAGGGTGCCGGTGATGATGTCGACCCGGCCCATGACGTCGTGGAACTCGTGCGTTCCCCTGCCCCGCTCGCCGATCACCCCGACCGCGTGGGAGTCGTCGATCATCACCTGCGCCTCGTATTTCTCCGCCAGGTCGCAGATCGACTTCAAGTCGGCGATGGAGCCATCCATGGAGAAGACCCCGTCGGTGGCGATCATCCGGAAGCGCGACGTTTCGGCGGTCTCCTTCAGTTTCGCCTCCAGGTCGGCCATGTCGTTGTTGCGGTAGCGGAATCGCTGCGCCTTGCAGAGCCGGACGCCATCGATGATGGAGGCGTGGTTCAGTTCGTCCGAGATGATGGCGTCCTCGGGGCCGAGCAGAGTCTCGAACAGCCCTCCGTTGGCGTCGAAACAGGACGAGTAGAGAATCGTGTCCTCCGTTCCCAGGAAGTCGCTCAGCGCCTTCTCCAGGTCCTTGTGAATCTGCTGGGTGCCGCAGATGAAGCGCACCGAGGAAAGTCCGTAGCCCCACCGCTCGATGGCATCGCGCGCCGCGGCCTCGACCTCGGGATGATCCGCGAGCCCTAGATAGTTGTTCGCGCAGAGATTGAGCACCTCCGCGCCCGAACTCACCGCGATGTGCGGCGACTGCGGGGTCGTGATGATCCGTTCCCCCTTGTAGAGACCGGCATCGCGAATGGAGTCGAGGGTTTCGGAGAGGTGGGTTTGGTAGGGTCCGTACATGGCTGAAAGCATTGAAAACCGCTTATCTTCGCGGATTGGCGCTTATCTCTTTCTGCCCATAACAGCAAAGCGCTCTCATCCAGAAAAACATAAGCGAAGATAAGCGTGAATAAGCGGTTCCGGATTTCACCGATCCCAGTGCAGGATCACCTTGCCGCTTTCGCCGCTCTTCATCACCTCGAATCCTTTCTCGAAATCGGTGTAGTCGAAGTGATGGGTGATCACCGGGCCGATGTCGAGGCCTCCCTGGAGCATCACGGTCATCTTGTACCAGGTCTCGTACATCCGGCGCCCGTAAATCCCGGCGATGGTGAGCATGTTGAAGACGACCGTGTTCCAGTCGATGGCGATCTCCTCGGAGGGAATGCCGAGCATCGCGATCTTGCCGCCGTGGCACATGTTGCCGAGCATCTCGCGGAAGGCGCTGGCATTGCCCGACATCTCGAGCCCGACGTCGAAGCCCTCCTGCATCCCGAGTTCCCGCTGCACGTCGGCGATCCGCTCGTGGCGGACATCGACCACGCGCGTGGCTCCCATTTTCTTCGCCAATTCGAGGCGCCAGGGATTCACGTCGGTCACCACCACGTAACGGGCCCCGGCATACTGGCAGACGGCGGCGGCCATGCAGCCGATGGGTCCGGCACCGGTGATGAGCACGTCCTCTCCCAGCACGTCGAAAGTCAGGGCGGTATGCACCGCATTGCCGAAGGGATCGAAGATCGAGGCGATGTCGCGATCGATGTCGTCGGCGTGGTGCCAGACATTCGTCATCGGCAGGGAGATGTATTCCGCGAAGGCACCCGGACGATTCACCCCGATTCCCTTGGTGTCGGCACAGAGATGTCGCCGTCCCGCCATGCAGTTGCGGCAGCGCCCGCAGACCACGTGCCCCTCGCCGCTGACGATCTCGCCGGGATGAAAGTCGGAAACGTTGGAGCCGACCTCTACGATCTCCCCGACAAACTCGTGCCCCACCACCATCGGCACCGGCACCGTCTTTCGCGCCCAGTCGTCCCAGTTGTGAATGTGGACGTCCGTTCCGCAAATGCCGGTGCGATCCACCTTGATGAGGACATCGTTGATGCCGATCTCCGGCTCGGGAACGTCCTCCAGCCAGAGGCCGGGGGCGTCGTGTTTCTTGACGAGGGCTTTCATGGACTAAGCGTGGGGCTTGGTGCAAGGAGCTTGGAGCCAGGCGCGTGCGGGTGATGATTCAGGAGTGAAGAGTAGGCGGCGTCAGGGTCCCGTCACCGTTTTCCTGTGTCATGCGCATTGCACCGTAGGCCAGCGACTCCCGTCGCGGCCCGCTTCACGATTCGTGCACTCAGGAGTTACATCGGCGTTCATCCGTTTTGAATTCTCTCCCCCCTGTCCGGCGCAGCCGCGACGGGAGTCGCTGGCCTACGAAGAAACCTCACGGCACCGCGTTCTCGGTGCCTTCGAGGTCATTGATGGCACGGTTGGCGACGCGGACGATGTACTTGTTGGGCTGGTCCTTCAGCGCCTGCTTCAACGCAGGCAACGCCGGCCGGGCGACCTCCTCCGCTTCGTCGAGAACGATGGCAGCATGGAGGCGCGTCCACTGCTCCGGCCCGGCGAGTTCCTTCTCCAGGACCTGGAGCGCGGCTTCCGCCTCGCCCATGCGAATCAGTGCGCGGGCGGCGGCGACCCGAACCACCGCCGAATCATCTCCCAACGCCTTCCGCGCGGGTTCCAGCCCCTCGCCTTTCGCCGACTCGCCGAGGTTGCCCAGCCCGGTGGCAGCCCAGTAGCGCACCGCGGCATCGGGATCGGCGATGGCTTCCAGGAGATCGGGCAGCGCCGTGGGACCATCGGAAGCCAGCGCCGCGATTCGTCCCAGCCGGTTGGGCAGGTCCCGATCCTCGTTTTCGGCGAGAATCGCGTAGCGGGAACCGGCCGCCTTTTCCCGCAGTTCGATCTCTGGTTCGGGGATCAGTCCGATGTCGCGGGTGTCCCGCACCCACTGGGCATGAACCTCGCGCATCTTCGCGAGCTGGTCGGCGTGGGCGGGATCGCCGGCCAGATTGTGGACCTCGTGGGGATCGTTCTCCAGGTCGTAGAGTTCTTCGACCGGCTTGTGATCCGCCATGAACAATTCCGCCGCCTCCGGCAACGCACCCGCGTCATGCACCCGGCGCAGTTCGTTCATGGTCGCGCCCTTCTCGGGGGTGTTCATGTATTGATAGTACGGCTTGAGCGGCTCGTAGTTGCGGATGTAGCGCCAGCGCTTGTCGCGCACCATGCGGATGATGTCGTAGCGCTCGTCCATGCGGTCACGCGCCCCGTAGATGTAGTCCCGCGGCGGCGCGGGATCCTTCCCGAGAAACGCCTGCCCCTGCATCACCTCGGGCACCGGGAGCCCGGCGAGATTGAGCACGGTGGCACCGAAATCGATGGAACTGACGAGGTCGTCGTTCACGGTGCCGGGTTCCCCTTGCCCCCCGACCCGGTATTTTTCCGGGATGCGAACGATCAGCGGGATGTGCGTTCCCGATTCGTAGAGCCAGCGCTTGGCACGCGGAAGGCCGACCCCGTGGTCGGACCAGAAGACGATGATGGTGTCCTCGTAGAGACCGGCCTCCTTCAGTTCGCCGATCAACTCGCCCGCCCAGGCGTCCATGGCCGTGATGAGTTCGTAGTTCCGCTTCCAGTCCTCCAGCACCACCGGCGTCGCCGGGTAGTAGGGCGGCAGTGTTTTCTTCAGTTCCTCCGGATCCTGGCGCTGATCGTCGGTGAGGTACTTGGTCACGTCGCGATACTTCGACTCGCTGGCGATTCCGCTCTCGTGGCAGCCGGTGAAATTGAAGACCGCGAAAAAGGGCTGCCCGTCCTCGCGGTTCCGCCAGTGAGCCTTGCCGCTGGAGTTGTCCCAGGTTTCCTTCGGATGCTTGAATTGGTAGTCGGTCTTCGAGTTGTTGGTGCAGTAGTAGCCGGCCTCCCGGAGGTAGATCGGGAAGGGTTTCACCGAATCCGGCAGCACCGCGTTGCAGCGCATGTGATGGGTGCCGATGGTCGACTGGTACATCCCGGTGATGATCCCCGACCGGCACGGTGCGCAGACCCCGGCGGTGGTGTAGGCGTGGGAATAGCGGACACCTTCCTTCGCCAATTGATCGAGGTTCGGGGTGATCGCCAGCGGATCGTCGTAGCAGCCGAGGTGTGGGCTGATGTCCTCGCAGGAAATCCAGATGATGTTGGGGCGATCGGCCGCGTTTGAGACGGCGGCGGCCAGGAGGAGGGAAAGGAAAACGGCAACAACACGCATGGCGGCATCCTACCGGGCGCCGGCGGGAGAGCAATAGCGCATTGGGGATCGGAACTTCTTCTTCCTATTCCTATTCCCTGGTTCGACCGGCGAGAGAGTAGGAAGAAGACGAGGAACAGGAATAGGACAGCTTCGCCTGTGTCAGTATCCCCGAAATGCCCCCGCTTTCTCCCAATCCTCCAGCGATCGCCAGTCGTCGATGACTTCGTCGAGGGAAAACCCGGTCCCGAACGGCGCCGCCAGGACGGAGCCGATCTCGATGCGCCCGCCCTCGATCGCCAGGGTCGGAAACGCTCCTACGTCCCGGTAGAGGTCGCCGTGGGCGGCCAGGGTCGCTTCCTGGATCCGTGCATCGAAGGGACTCAGGCCGGCGAAGTAGTGATGCCCGTTTCGTTCCACGTGCCGGATCTCCAGCGCGTGCATCACCGCCAGGTCCTGGAGCAGGGCGAGTGGTCCCGTATTGGCGAGGTCTTCGCCCGACTGGATCCACGCCCGCTCCGGATGCGCCTTCGCCCGCTGCCGCAGCAGGCAGGCGTTGGCGATTCCCTTCATCACCCCCTTGCAGTTCTTGTGGCTGCCGCCGGCGTAGCCCAACTCCAAGGCTCGGCGCAACGATCCAAGTTCCGCGTCGCTTTCATCGATGACCAGGGGTGGAGCGTCATTCCATTCCGCCAAGGCGTCCTTGATTCCCTCATCGAGCGCCACGTCCCGATGGAGCGGTTGCTCCACGAAAACCAGGTGTTCCGGAGAGAGAAACTCCGCCAACTCCGGATCGACGTGAAGCGAATCCCACAGCGCCCGGAAATCGCCGAGTTCCCGAAACTGCTCGTTCCCGTCGAGCGTGTAGCGATACTCCGGCGACTCGCGAGCCAGCAACTTCGCCAGGGCCTTCAACCGCGCCGTGTCCGTTGCCGCGTCACCGCTCAGCTTGATCTTGAAATAGTGAAGCCCGTAGTCCTTCACGCAGGCCTCCAGCGACTGCGGCAAACCGTCGGAAACCCGGTCCGCTTCGGGAATCTCTTCATCGGTGAGCGGATCGGAGAGCCCCACCGTATGGCGAACCGACAGGGTTGGGTCGTCAATCACACCCTCTTCACCAAGCCAGTTCGAGGGCTCCGTATCCGCCAGTTCCGGATGCAGATCAGAAGGGCGAATCCCGAACGCATTTCGCGACAATGCTTCGCGGAAGGATTGTCCCGTTGCCCGGCAGACGGCATCGATGCCGGCACGCTCCACCAGGCTGGTGCCGAGGTGGGCGAGCAACGGCGGAGTTCCGGACTCCCCCGCCCACTGATCCTGCTCCCGATAGAGCGCGCGCCACCATTCGAAGAAGCTATCCCGCTCGCCCAGTTCGATCGCAATGCCCACGGCACTCCGAATGGCAGCGGTCATGTCCGGCAGGTCATCATCGAAAGTGGTATCCGGCGATTTCACGAACCACTTTGGCGGCAACCCTTCCCCGGCGAACCCGACCACGCGATTCCCCTCGACCTCGAATTCTCCCCGCAGGAAGACATGCGGCGCCGCCGTCATCGCCGCGATTCCATAGCGAAACGGAAACCGGGTCGCGGTGCGGACAACGTGGGCTTTCAGGTCGAGAAGGCGAATACGGGAAGACATGGCAGCAATCTCTCCCTACTCCATTTCCCTGCCGATTTCACGCACCCGATCCGAATCGACCTTCCGAGTGAACCGGCTCACGACGACAAAGACCAGGACATTGGCGACGACGCCGGTGAACCCGATGTCGAAGAGGGACTTGAGCGGCTGCATCGTCTTCGCGACGGCGCCATCCGTGCCTCCGCCGAGCAGGAGATCGGGAAACGGCGTGAAGAGGAACACGACGAAGATCCCAGCAACCATACCCGCGAGCGCGCCGGCCCGGGTTCCCTTCCGGAGAAAAAGCATGTCGATGGTGACCGGCAGCAATTGGCAGGAGAATCCGATGGCGGCGAACATCAGGTTCACGATCATTTTCAGCGGAGCGAAATCCGCATCGTCGTGACCCGCCCTCACCAGCCAGAGGGCCAGGAGCATCGCCAGCACGATGACGCTCCGCCCCACCCAGGCGCGTTCGGTTTCCGAAGCCCGCGGACGCAGGAAGCGATCGTAGACATCACGAGTCAGGACCGCGGACAATGCGTGCAGATTGCTGTCGGCCGTGCTCATGGAGGCGGCCAGCACCGCCACCAGCAGGATGGCCACCATGACCACGCCCGCCGCGCCCAGCATCTCGGGTAGTTGCTCTTTCATCATCACGACCACGACCTGGTCGAACTCGCCCACGTGCGGATGGGGCACGAGCGTGCCGTCCACCATTTCCGGCGGATAGAGGGCCCGTCCCGCCAGCGCCACCAGCATCACCCCGAAGAGGAAGCAGGCGGGCAGCACCAGGGAAAACACCAACGCACTCCGCTTCAGCACGCGATCGTTCCTTGCCGCGTAGTAGCGCATCCACTGGGCGGGCTGGACCAGCGAACCGCTGGAGGCGAACAGGCAGATCGTCATCAGCTTCCAGGGCGTGTAGGTGCCCGAGGGGCCGGGCAGCGAGAGCGCAGCGGGATCGATGGTCCGGACCTGTTCGAAAAAACCTCCGAAGCCGCCGAGGGTGACGATGGTCGCCGCCGCCGCGACCAGCATGCCGAGAATGAGCAGGAATCCCTGCAGCACGTCGGTCCAGGCCACCGAGCGCATGCCCCCGATCAGGACGTAGATGATGGTGACCACGGACAGCGCCAGGGCGCCTTTCTCGAACGCTCCCTCGGCATCGGGAAACATGCCCTGGGCGAGATGGCCACCGGCCTTGATCTGCATGATGACGTAGGGCAGCACGTAGAGAAAACCGATCAGGGCGACGACCCCTCGCAACGGCGCCGAGTCCCCGTAGTAATCGGCGATCATGTCCCCCTGGGTGACGTAGCCCCGGCGGCGCCCGAGGCGCCGGATCCGCGAGCCGAACAGGTAGATGCAGACGCCGGCGACCGGAAGATTGAGAGCGAAGATCATGAAGGCGACGCCTTCCTTGTAAACATTGCCCGGCACCCCGAGCATGGCGGCGCTGGAGAAGAAGGTCGCCATGATCGTCATCACGGTGACGATGAATCCCTGCCCGCGGCCGGCGAGGTAGTAGTCTTCCTCGCTGACCCGGCCACGACGCCACGCCAGGACGCCGAACCCGAGCAGGACGACGAGGTAGATCCCCAGCACCACGAGGGCGACTTCCGCGAAATCGACCGCCGCAATCATGGCCGGCCTCCCTTCGTTTCGGCGGCACCTTCCTCGTCCTCCTTCGATTCGTTCCACAGCTTCCGATAGGCGACCACCACGGCTCCGGACTGCACCGCGAGCCACAGCACCGCCCAGAGGTAGACGGTGGGAATCCCGAAAACGAATCGGCGCGCCTCCGGATCGTTCGGGTCGGGATTCACCAGGAAAAGCCCGGGGCCGGCACCCATCGCGATGGCGAGCAGGAATACGAGGAAAAGAACCCTGGCGAATGCGCTTCGTGTCATGGGACGGTATTTCTCAAGGGTCTGCCGATTTTTTCTCCCCAGGTAAAGGCAAAGCCACGCCGCGATCTCGGACTGTCACCGCAGCGAAGGAATCTCTCGGAACGCTCGAGTCCCCCCTCCTGCCCGATGATGTTCGCCGCTTTCGACTCGCAATCCTTTACGGAATCGCCGTTCAAGTTCATGGTGCTTTCCGTGTCCGATCTCCACCAGCCCGACCTCTTTTCCGATCCCGCGCCCGTACCCCCCAAGCGACTGTTTCTCGACTGGGACCGGCCTTTGCTCGAGCGGGCCGCGGAGTGGCTCATCGGCCAGGGCGAAGGCGAGGGCGTCCTCGATCTCGGACACTTGCTGGTCGTCGTGCCCACGCGCAACTCGGCCCGCCGTCTTCGGGAAATGCTGGCCAACCTGGCCGACGAACGCGGCACCGCGGTGATGCCGCCGCTGGTGGCGCCGCCTTCCCTGCTCGTGCGAGCCGATCTCGGCGCCGCCCGAATCGGGCGCCCCATCGCAGGTGACCTCGAAACCATGGCGGCGTGGATCGCGGTTCTCCAATCAGCCGACCTGTCGCGCTACCGTTCCCTGTTCCCCATTCCCCCGGCCGCCCAGGATTTCTCGTGGGCCCGCGGGATGGCGCGCGACCTGGTGCGACTCCGGAGTGACCTGGGAGAGTCGGGACTCACGCTCGCGGAAACCTCTCGCCGATTGCCGTCCGGCCACGACGAGGCCGCTCGCTGGACCGACCTGGCGAAACTCGAATCCGCCTGGCTGGAACAACTGGCGCGGATGGATCGCTGCGACCGGGAAACGGCCCGCGCTCTCGCAGCCGAGAACGCGGAGCCTCCGGAGGGAACCCGCGAGGTGATCGTGATGGGAACGCCCGATCCGTTTCCCCTCGCCGTCGATGCCCTCGCCAGCCTCAACGCCGCCGGCGTACCGGTCACGGTCGCGATCTACGCCCCGGAATCCCTCGCCCACGCCTTCGACGAATGGGGCCGGCCGATCGAGGAAACCTGGCCGCGACTCCCACTGGAGATTCCCGATTTCTTTCGGTCCGTCGAGATCGTCGCCAATCCCGATGCCCTCATCGAAAGCGTCACTCGTGCCGCGGCCGCGGTCCCCGAACCCGCGGAAACGCTCGCCATCGGCGCGGTCGATCCGGAACTGGCGCCCATCCTTGAAACCTCCCTCCTCGACCAGGGCGTTCCCGCCTTCAACCCCGAGGGGAGTCGGGTCAGTCGCGAGGGATTCCACCACCTGCTCGACCTGTTGGGAAAGCTGCTGGCGCATCCCGACTTCGGCACCGTCCGGGAACTGCTTCGCCTGCCTGAGATCGGCGGCTACCTGTTCGGCAAGCTCGGCAAGTGGAACTCCCGTAGGGCTCTCCAGGTTCTCGACGAATCCCACGGAGAACACCTGGCCTCGGAACTCCCGTCCCTGATACGATTCCTCGAGTCGGACGCGGAATTCCTCGCGGACTCGGAACGGGAACGCGACCGCGAGGCAGCCCCTCACTACCGGCTGACCGCCGAAGGCCTGGCTCAACTCCGCGACCTGCGAAAGGACCTGGATAAGGGTCCCCTTGCCCGGTCGCTGCCGCCGGTGCTCCGCGAGTTGATCGGATCGCGCCGCCGCGAGGGCGAGGCCGGGAACTGGTCCGAGAAGGTGATCGAGACTTCCGCCGCCCCCCTGATGGCGGCCCTCTCCGAGTTGGCGACCATCCTCGACAACGGAATCGAGCTTTCGACCGCGGACCAGTTCGCGCTGCTCGTCGACCAGGTCGGCGAACTGGTCGTCAGCGAGGATCGCCCCGCGCGCGCCATCGAGTTGCAGGGCTGGCTGGAACTGCTCTGGGAGGATGCCCCCCACCTCATCGTGGCCGGGATGAACGACGGTATCGTTCCCGGTGCTATCGTCGGCGACGCCTTCCTGCCGGAAAACCTCCGCAGCTTTCGCGCCCTGCGCCTCACCACCAACGACCAGCGGCTGGTGCGCGATCTCTACCTCCTGCGCGCGCTGGTGGAACCGCGCCGGCAGTCGGGCCGGCTCGACCTGCTGGTGCCGAAGACCACCGCCGAGGGTGATCCGCTGCGGCCTTCGCGCCTGCTCTTCCGCTGTGAGGACGAGGAACTGCCCGCCCGGGTCACGCACCTCTTCCGCGAGGTCGACACCCCCGGCAGCCAAGCCTCGTGGTCACCCGGTTTCCAGCTCGTCCCGGGACTGGAACGCGAGGGCCGGCCCGAGCGGTCGGCGCGGCCCATCGCCGTCACCGCCTTCGCCCGCTACCTCGATTCCCCCTTCCATTTCTGGGCCAGCTACGAGGCCCGGATGTCGGAGGTCGATGCGGAGAAGGCCGAGATGGACGCCATGGACTTCGGCAACTTCTGCCATGCCGTGCTCGAGCGCTACGGGCTCGACCCCGACGCCCGCGTGCTCACGGACGCCGAGGAGATCGACGCCTTTTTCCAGAAGGTCGCCGACGACATCGCCTTCGCCCGTTTCGGACCGCGGCCGGGACTCGCGGTTCGTATCCAGCTCGATTCCGCCCGCCGCCGCCTCGCCGAAGCCGCCCAACACGAAGCCATCCAGCGCCGCGAGGGCTGGGAGATCATCGGTGCCGAAGTGAAACTGAACGACGCCTACCCGCTGGAGATCGCCGGGCGCCGCATCTCCGGCACCATCGATCGCATCGAGCGCAGGGGCGATTGCCTTCGCGTCCTCGACTACAAGACCACCGACAAGAAGAAGGCCTCGCTCCGCGATCATCTCACCGAGGTCACTCAGCGCACGCCCGACGATTGGCCGCCGGACTACGCGCGCTTCGAACACCTCGATTTCTTCCCCCGCTCGAAAAGCAAACCGCCGGCCGAGAAGACGTATCGATTCAAGAAACTGCAGCTGCCTCTCTACGCCCTCGCGCTTTCCCGGCAAGAACCCGACGCCGAGATTCGCTGTGGCTACTTCCACCTCGCCAAGGCCATCGCCGACGTCGGTCCCGACGACTGGGTCGCCGACGCGGAACTCCTCGACGCCACCGAGCATTGCGCCGCCGGGGTCATCGACGACATCGCCGCCGGACGTTTCCATCTCCTCAAGGCCACCGGCCCCTACGACGACCTCGTGCCCCTGCACCTCGGCGTTCCCGAGCGCACGCTCGACCTAACCCACCTCGGCGCCGGCGACGAGGTTCCCCGCCCCTCCTGATTCCTTCCTTCTCTCCATGTCCACCAACGCTCCCGCCCCGCTCCACGAGCGAAACCTCCTCATCGAGGCTTCCGCCGGCTCGGGAAAAACCCATCACCTGGTGGGCCGGTTTCTCCGGCTGCTCCTCGCCTTCCGAAAGCCGGACCAGATCATCGCCCTGACCTTCACCCGCAAGGCCGCCGGCGAGTTCTTCGATCGGATCCTCGGCGCCCTCGCTGACGCCGCCGCCTCCGACAACGGGGCGGTGAAGGCCGCGCGCGACTTCCAGGTTGCCGGGCTCGATCGGCAGACGGCCCGGGAACTCCTCCGCCTGGCGACCGATTCCCTGCACCGGCTGTCGCTGGGGACGCTCGACAGTTTCTACTCGCGGGTGCTCCGGAGTTTCCCCGCGGAATTCGGCATCAGCGGCGATTTTGAAATTCTCGATGAAGCCGCCGAGGCCGCGGCGCGCCAATCGGTCCTCGATACCATTCTCGCCGATGTCGGCGACGCCGACGCCTTCCTCGCCGCCTTCCGCCAGGCAACTTTCGGCGCCGAGGAAAAGCAGCTGCTGCCGAACCTCGAGAAATTCGTCTCCAGTTACCACCGCCTTCTCATCGCCTGCCCCGATCGCGACCGCTGGACCAAGGCCGGTGCCATCTGGCCGAAGCCGCCCTGGTGGCTGGTGGAAAAGTTCAACGTCGATGCCATCGCCAAGGCCCTGGACGACGCCACCGCCTCCATCGCCTCGCAGCACAAGAGCGCCGCCAACGGCTTCGCGAAGCTGGCCGAGGAATTGCCCGGCTTTTCCGGCGGCGCCACCGGCCGCAACATCGGCGGCGTTCTCGAGAAGGCCCTGGACCAGTTCGAGGGATTCCACGATGGCAGCGTGACGGAACTGCAATACTACAAGCTCCTCCAACTCGACCG
>JAUIGT010000669.1 GCA_030432615.1 Verrucomicrobiia bacterium | reverse complement strand
GCGGCGGCGAGCGCTTCGGCCGGCTCGGCCTCGGCGAGGAGGGCGCGGGCGAGGATGAGGTGGCCTTCGCCGATCCCCTCCTTCACGGCGAGCGCCTTCTTCAGTTCGCCGGCTGAACTCACTTCATCGAGAAGCTCTTGAAGTTTCCCCTCATAGATTTGCTGCAGTTCGAGGACCGGTTTCATCAATTCCGATCGCTTCACGTCGTATTCGAGTTTCAGTGAATCGAGACTCGGCGAAGCTTTCTCCTGCTGCGCTCGGCTCAACCCCATCCCGGAAATCATGATCAGCACCAAGATCGCCATGGGACGGCTGAGGAGAATCGAGTGAATCATAACCGGGTAAGTAGCATACAACTGCTCGGTAGATCAAGACCGCAGAGCCCGCAAAACCGGGAGCCCAGGTCGAATCGCGGCGCCCGCTCACACCGAAACGAAAAACACCGAAGCCCTCGCGGACTTCGGCGCTTTCGAAAACGAATCGGTCTGCCGGGGAAGCTCAGAGCTTCACATCCAGTCCCCAGCCTTCACGGTAGTCGCGCTTGATCATGGCGTCGGCTTCGGGAGTGTTCGGCGACTTCAGGTTGGCCGCGTCCCATTCCACCTTCTTGTTGTGCTTCACGGCGAGGTTGCCGAGGAGGACCATTTCGGTGAAGGGGCCGGCGTGGTGGAAGTTGGACAGGGCGCCCTTGGGATCACCCGCCTTGACCGCGTCGAAGAACTCGTTGTGGGGGTTCTCGTCGCGGGCGCGCGGGATGCTTTGTTCGGGGAAATCGAACCCGTCCAGCTTGGTGCTCGGCTTCACGTACCAGTTCTCCTTGGAGCGATTGAACCAGAGCTTGCCGTCGGTGCCGACCATCACGGTGCCGTAGCCGCTGCGCTCGTCGGAACCCGCGCCCTCGAGAATCTCCTCGGGCGGCAGGTTGCGGGTGCGGGGCTTGTTGCCGGGGTAGTCCTTGGACTCCAGGGCCCACTGCTCCTCGTTGAAGATGGCGTCCTTGTAGCCGTCGTACCAGATGTACTTGATCTCGTCGTCGCCGTTCTTGAAGGTGTAGGTGATGGTCGCCCAGGTGGGCGGCGAGACATCGCTCATGGCGCCCTTGCCGTCGGCGGAGACCGCTTCGACGCTCACGGGAGCGCCGAGTTCGAGCGCCCAGTAACTCATGTCCATGATGTGGCAGGCCATGTCGCCCAGGGCTCCCGTGCCCCAGTTCCAGTAGCCGCGCCAGTTGAAGGGCAGGATCTTCGGGCTGTAGTCGACGAACTGCGAGGGGCCGATCCAGAGGTCCCAGTTGATGTGCTTGGGCACTTCCTCACCCTTGGGATAATGCGGCACCGCCTGGGGCCAGATGGGACGGTTGGTCCAGACGTGAACTTCCTTGACCTTCCCGATGATGCCGGCGCGGACGAGTTCCACGCAGCGACGCATGTGATTCTCCGCGTGGGCCTGGTTGCCCATCTGGGTGACGACGCCGGTCTCCTTGGCCACCTGGGTGACGGCACGGGCTTCCCAGATGCCATGGGTGAGCGGTTTCTGGGTGTAACAGGCGAGCCCCTTGCGCATCGCCGCGATGGTGGCGTGGGCGTGGACATGGTCGGGGGTGGAAACGGTCACCGCGTCGAGATTGCCGGCTTCCTTTTCCAACATCTCGCGCCAGTCCATGTAGAACGGGGCGTTCGGGTAGTTGCGGCGGGCGCCGATCAGGTTCTTGAGGCGGCCCTCCACATTGGGATACTGGGCCACGTCGACGACATCGCAGAGGGCACCGATCTCGAATCCGGCTCCGGCCGATCCGGCGATGTCACTCGCCCCCTTGCCGCCGGTGCCGATGGCGCCGAGGCGGATGCGGTCGTTGGCGCCGAAGACTCGGCTGGGAACGACCTGGAAATTCCAGGTGGTGGCAGCCGCGGCAGCCGCGGCGCCCTTGATCATTTTGCGACGGGAAAGCGATTCCATGGGCGAAAAGATTCGGGTTGGGTTGGTTTTTTGGGTGAGACCGGGACTTAAGGGCCAAACAACGGCCGATTCAATGCCTATCTTGTCGTGTTCCGGGCGCAAAACAGCACTCTTCCCGACCCTCGGATCGACCGCCCTATCACGGTAATGGCCACGCCAGACCGGTTCGAACCAGGTGCATCCTCGCGAAGGAAACCCGATGGCTCAGAGAACCGCTCGGCAGGCTTCCGGCAAGTGGCTACTCGCTCTCGGCCGTGGACAACCCCAGCGGAGGAGCGGCGGCGGGCACCCCGCCTCCCGCCGACGCGGGAGCCACTTGGAACTGGTCCGGCGGAGGCTTGCGGAACATGCCCGGCGGCAGCTCGTCCGCGACGCTGATGGAAATGCTGATCTCCAGCTTGGACTTCTCGTCCCGTAGCTTCAGTTCCTCCTTGTTGATGTCGAGGATCTCCAGTTGGAAGAGGTTTTCGTGGTATTGGACCGCCAGCCCCTCGCCGACACCCAGGCGCTTGGCGCCGACCATAATTTCCTTGGTTCGGGGAAAGGCACCGGAGATGTTGATCTTGGCGGTGGCCGCCTGGAGCTGTTGGCGATAGACCTCGGCTTCCATCCGCGCCTTTTCCGCGACCGCATCGACCGCTTCCCGGGTGGCTTCCTGGTTCTCGATCAATTTCACCTCTTTCATCTGAACCTCGGGGACCTCGACCGGAGGTCCGGTGTCCTCTTCCTCTTCTTCCATGCCGGGAATCCAGCTGAAGAAGCCTCGCACCTGCTTGGCGAGAGAGTTGATTCCAGCTACCCGGCGATTCTGGTCGGCCAGGGCCATTTCCAGGTTTTCTTCCTGGCCTGCGGCTTGCTCGGCGGAGAGAAATCCGGCCAGGATCATCAGGCCGAACCCGTTGCGAATAGACGACATCATCGGTTTCATGATCAACGATGGAAAATCAGAATGGTTCCTCCAGTTCGGGGTTCGAAGTCCGCCGCAATGCCCGACGAAGGACAACGGGATGACTCCGCGCTCC
>JAUIGT010000668.1 GCA_030432615.1 Verrucomicrobiia bacterium | reverse complement strand
GAAAACGGCAACATCGATGTCGATGACATCCGCGCCAAGGCATCCCAGCATACTGAGACGCTCGGCGCGTTGATGATCACCTATCCCTCGACCCACGGCGTCTTCGAGGAAGCCGTCGGCGAAATCTGCGAAATCATCCACGAGCACGGCGGCCAGGTCTACCTCGACGGCGCCAACCTCAATGCCCAGGTCGGACTCTGCTCGCCCGGCGCCATCGGCGCGGATGTCTGTCACCTCAACCTCCACAAGACCTTCTGCATTCCCCACGGCGGCGGTGGTCCCGGTGTCGGCCCCATCGGCGTGGCCGAGCACCTCGCGCCCTTCCTGCCCGGCAAAGGCGTGGGCGCGATTTCGGCGGCTCCGCTCGGCAGCGCGTCGATCCTCACCATCTCGTGGATGTACATCCGCATGATGGGCGCCGCCGGCCTGACCGAGGCGACCAAGATCGCCATTCTCAATGCCAACTACATCGCCCATCGGCTCCAGCCGCATTTCCCGGTCCTTTATCGCGGGAAAAACGGGCTCGTGGCTCATGAGTGCATCATCGATCTGCGTCCGTTGAAGGCCGAGTCCGGCATCGATGTGGAAGACGTCGCCAAACGGCTCATCGATTTCGGATTCCACGCTCCCACCATGTCGTGGCCGGTGCCGGGCACCCTCATGATCGAGCCGACCGAGAGCGAATCCCTCGCCGAACTCGACCGCTTCTGCGAAGCCATGATCGCCATTCGCGGCGAGATCCAGCAGGTCATCGACGGCGAGTTCGACGCCGAAAACAATCCGCTCAAGAACGCCCCCCACCCCGCCGAGACCCTGCTCTCCGATTCCTGGGATCGCCCCTACACCCGCGAGCAGGCCGCCTACCCACTCGACTGGGTTCGTGCGCGAAAATTCTGGCCGCCCGTCAGTCGCATCGACAACGTTTACGGCGACCGACACCTGGTCTGCACCTGCGCGGGGATGGAGGAATACGCCACCGAGTAGGCCAGCGACTCCTGTCGCGGCACACCGAACCTGGCACGAGGTGCCGCGACAGGAGTCGCCGGCCTACACCACACGCCCGTTATCCAGGCCCTTGGTTCCCGCTTTTTCCGCCAGATTTCCGGCCCCCAACCGGGTTCCCCTTCCTCCCGTCCCGTGATAGCGTTGGATCATGCGCTTCCGCCGGTCGAGCTTCTTCATCGTCGCCGTAATTCTCACGGCCTGGGCGCAGGCCGATGCCGAGGAAAACCATCGCCGCACCTGGCGGGACTTCCACGACCAGGTCCGCGACGATCTCCGGACCGGCAGCCTGCTCGACCAACTCGCCGCGCTGGAGCGGTTCGCGGCCCAGGACTACGGGGAGGCGTCGGAGTTTCTCATCGACTGGCTCGAGAAATCCTCCACCCCGGATGCCACCCGACCGAAGGCGGCCGAGGTGCTGGGCCGGCATCGGAACCTGGAGGGTCGGAAAGCCCTGGCAACGATCGTGCGGCGGGATCCCGCAGCCAACCGGCACCTGCTGGCCGCCTATTTCACCGGGAAACCCGACGACCTGCCCGAGATCGCCGCCGGTCTCGTCAACGCCGAGCGCGAACCCGATCCCGCCACGCTGGCCATCGCGATCGACGCCCTCGCCGGGACCGGAATCGCCGACGAAACGACCGTCGCCCGACTCGCCGCCTTCACCGCGCCCGGGCGCCATCACCTCATCCGCACCGCCTCCGCCCGCGCGCTTGGCTGGCTCCCGGATCGACAGTCCCTCCCCGTGCTCATCCGTCACCTCGGGGATCCGCTCCTGGTCGAGGAGGCCCGCGATTCCCTGCTTCGCCTGACGGGACAGGATTTCTGGACCGACGCGGAAGCCTGGCGAAAATGGTGGGAAAGCGGCGAGACCGCCCTCGCTCCCCTGGATGAGGACGCCTTCGAAGCGAAGCGACTCGAACTGCTCGACCGGCTCGGGGACGGACTCGGCGGCGATCTTTCCGCGATGTTCTACGGGCGAAAGGTTCGCGGGCAGAACCTGCTCTTCCTCCTCGACGTCAGCGACAGCATGAAAATCGGCGGACGGATGGACCGGCTGCGCCACGAACTGGCGGTCATGATCCGCGACCTCGCGCCGGAATGCCGCTTCGGTCTCGTCCTCTTTCCGCACGACGCCTTTCCGACCGGTAGAATCCGGGAAGCGGACCGCCCCTACAAGGTCCAGGCCCTCCAGTTCGTCAGCCTGATTCAGCCTCGCGGATTCACTCCCATGGGAACGGCCATCAAGTTCGCCTTCGAGGAAATCGTTCCCGAGGAAAACGTCGATGCCCTCTACCTGCTCAGCGACGGCGAGCCGACCGATTATCCCCGCGAACGGGTGCGGGAGCTGATTCGCGAATACAACGAGGCCCACGGGGTCGCCATCCACACCATCTGGCTTGGCGGCAGTGGCAACGACTTCCTCCGGGCAGTGGCCGAGGAAAACGAGGGGCTTTACTGGGAAGCACCCTGAAGCTGCGCCGGCGGGCCGTCTCCCCTTTCGACCAGGTCATGGCGCGATCTCGGCCAGGAAACGCTTGGGTTTTTCCCGGCACCTGGCCGAAACTCGGAAAGTTCCGACTTTCTCCATGGATACCGCCCCGAACTCTCTCGCCCGTTGCGCCGGACCGATGAAACGGCGCTCCTTTCTCCAGGCCGGCGGCCTCAGCGTGCTCGGGCTCGGCCTGGGCGATTTCCTCCGCTACCAGGCGGCGGCCAAGTCGGGATCGCCCGGCTTCGTCGACAAGGACACCTCGGTGATCTTCATCTGGCTGCCGGGCGGGCTGCCGCACATGGAGACCTACGACATGAAGCCGGAGGCCCCGGCCGAATACCGCGGCGAATTCCGGCCCATCAAGACCAACGTCAAGGGCATCGAGGTCTGCGAACTGCTGCCGCTTCACGCCAGAATCGCGGACAAGTTCACCCTCATCCGCTCCATCCACCACGAGTTTGCCGACCACGGGGGCGCCCACAAG
>JAUIGT010000082.1 GCA_030432615.1 Verrucomicrobiia bacterium | reverse complement strand
GCTGGACGGATTGGGGGGACTGGGCGAAGGGTATGAACTGCATCGCTGGGAAGACCTGATCGCGAAGAAGCAGGCGGCCACGACCGCCCCGGCAAATCCCGCTTTGCCGGCACCGGGGCCCGCCCCGGCGGCTGGTGGCACGCCGCCGCGCGAAGTTCGTCCGCTGCCCTCGGGAGGAAACGAGGCTCCTTGAGTGCCTCGGTCGTGATCGGGATCGCGGCTCTGGTGTGGTTGGCCCGGCGCCCGTGATTCCCTGCCTGTCTCTTTCCGGATGGATTCGTCTTCGCACCCAGACCCCCCGACCGAGATCGTCTCCCGCACGTTCCGCGTGGAGATGGTGCGTTCGGTGGCGGCGGGTTGCACCGAGACCGCGATGGCGACGTTCGCCATTCTCATCGCGGTGCGGGCCTTCGAATCCGGACCGGCGGCGAAGGCGCTGCTCCTGGGCAGCTTCGCGATCGGCATGATCGGCAGCCTGTTCGTGGTGCCGCTGGCGGCGCGGACCGGGTGGGCGGTGAATCGGGTGGCCGCGGGGATCAGCCTGGGATCGGCGCTCGGGTTCTCGATCGCGGCTCTGGCGGGGGAATCCGAGGGCCGGTTCGTGATCGGCATGTGCCTGGGATTCATCGGCATGTCCCTGCCCCTGCCGTTGCAGACCCAGTACCTGCGGGAAAATTTTCCCAACCAACGGCGGGGCCGTCTCTTTTCGCGCACCATGCTGGTCCGGGCGCTGTCTTCGATGGGGTTCGCCGCCGCCGGGGGATGGCTGCTGGATCTTCACTTCGACTGGTATGTCTGGGTCCTGGTGGCGTTCGCAGTGTCGGCGCTGGTGTCGGCGGTGTGCTTCTGGTCGGTTCCGCGCCTGCCGAAAGGCGGACGGAGACCGGCCATGCGACCGACCCGGGTGGGGGTGTTCCGCGCCATGCGCTGGGTGAAACAAGACCGCGCCTTCCGTCTCGTGCTGTTGTCCGCGATGGCGATGGGCACCGGGGTCCTGACGGCCAACGCGCTCCGCGTCGATTACCTGGTGAATCCCGAGCATGGCCTGCTCTACGATGCCAAGCGGGTGGCGCTCATCACCGGCATCCTGCCTTCGGCGGTCCGGGTGCTTTCGACCCTCTGGTGGGGCAATTGGTTCGACCGGGCGGATTTCTTCCGCCTGCGAATGGTCGTGAACATTCTCTTCGGTCTCGGCATCGCCCTCTATTTCTCGACCGGCTGGCTCTGGGCGATCGTGGCCGGCTCCGCCCTGCTCGGGTTCGCCCGGGGCGGGGGAGAAATCCTCTGGAATCTCTGGGTCACCAAGCTCGCGGAACCCGAGCACGTGGGCGAATACATGTCGGTGCACACCTTCCTGACCGGTTTTCGGGCCTTGGCCGGCCCCTTCGCGGGTTTCTATCTCGTGGCCCTTGGGTCGGTGCCGACCATGCTGGCGTTCAGCCTGGTCTTCGTCACCGTCGCCGTGCTCATTCTCTGGCCGATGGTGCGTCGGGAACGGGGCGAACTGGCGGCGGAGAAGGGCCGGTGATTGGAAAAAAGAAAAGGCCGGCAGGATCTCTCCCGCCGGCCTTTCCGGATAAAGGTTGTTTGGTTCGGAAGGTTTACTTCTCCGCCTTGGCGCGTTCGCGAAGGACCTTGTTGCGCCAGGCAACGGCCTTCTTGACCGCCTGCTCGTAGCCGAGCTTGTCGACGGAGAATTTCCGATTCACGGCTTTGCCGAGAGTTTCGCGAGCGGTCACGGTGATGACCTTGCGCTTCTTGCCGGACTTGTTGGAGTATTCCGTGAGGGAAACACCCAGGTGACCGGTGTTGGTGCGAGGCGTCCGCTTGATCTTCCAGAGCGGCTTGGCGAGCTTCGCCATGCTTTCCAGGAGTTCGTCGCGATGGGCCTTGGCGGCCTCGAGCGCCTTCTTCTTGCCACCGTGCAGACGATCACTGAAGAGCTTGGTCTTCAGGACGCCTCCACGACGGACATGGACCTGCCAGCCGTGGGTCTTGGTGGAGTCGATCCGTTTGATGTTTTTGATCGACAGTTTGTTGCGCACCCGCTTCTTGGCGGGTGCGGCCTTTTTCTTGGTTCTCTTTTTCGTTGCCATATCCAGGGGTGGGTTGGGTTGAGAATAGCAAAGAGGGAATGATACGATCCCGATTCCGACTGAGAGCGACTCTCAGGAGAAAGGTCGGGGAAGAATCCAGCCGGGATGGTTCCTGATCGCCGGATGGTCGAGAGTGGACATCGCTGAGTTCGTCTCTGGGTTACGATATCCGGAACAGACTCGGATTAGGTAATTAGGGAGGGGCGTCAACATGGGAAGTTTTCCACAATGCCAAGCGGCTTTCCAGTGAAAAGTTAGCTGCCGAACGAAATTGAAGTTCAGGGCCTTTCGGCGGGCAGCCTGCTTCACGGGGAGCCGCGTTTTCCTCCGTGTTATGACAGATGAGAGCCGGCGGGAGAAGAGAAAAATTCGATCTTTGTCGTTCGCGGGTGATAGGGATCGACGCGAGACCGTCTTCACTCGGGGGTGGGAAGCATTTTTTTTCCTGGGCCCAGGCGTCCATGGCGAGTGGCAAAATCGCGGCGGAGAACAAAGCGCAGTTGCGCTCCCCCCGCCTGTGATGTTACAACCTCCTTTCCCCCGATTCGTCTCCGCCGGTGAAAATTTTCCCCGTTTTCACCGGCTCCCGGAACGTTCGGTGGAGCGGTTCATGTCACTCCCAACGTGTGGCCACAGCCGACCTTCCCTCCCTATGAATCTCGACCGAGCTACTCTCAATTTCCTCAATGCTTTTCCAGACAACGTCAAGAAAGAGGGCCAGCGGCTGCATGACGAAGGCGCCGTGGTCCAGATTTTCGGAAACCACCTGATGATCCAGGGCAAGGTGGAGGACGGGAACTGGTCCTGTCGCACCACCCTCCGACTGCAGGGCAACGAGTGGTCGGGCGAAATCTCGGATCGCGGCGAGAACGGGCAGGCGGCCCTCTACGCCACCATGCTGGAGCGCATCGCCCGGTCCGGGGAACTTCCGGAAGCGCCCAACGAGATCGGGGAGAAATCCCTCACCGAGGTTCTCGAGGAGAAGAACGGACGCTCGTTGACGGGCGTCGAGGACGAGTATCTCAGCAAACTGGAGCGACGCTTTCGCCGGTTCGAGCTGGAACGGCAGATTTTCGATCACGACCTGGTGCGGATTCATCCCCGCTGGCCGGTGGAGAATTTCGACCCGCTCACCGATCTCTGGCCCGAGCCGCCCGAGGACATCGTCGAATTCTGGAACTACATCGCCTACGCTTTCCGGAAGCGGAACCTCGAGTATCCGGAGTTCCTCGAGGCGATCACCGACCCTTCCTGGGCCGAGGACAAGATGCGGCAATGGGAGCACGAACGCGAGATCAGCGAATGGCGCCACACCGTCGATTCCTTCGATCGCCGGCCGCCGGATGACGGGGTCGAACCGGTCGATTTCCGCCTGCGACTCGGTGGGCGCGAAGCTCGCCTGCTCTGGAAACGCCAGGGCGAGGAATCGTTTCGCAAGGTGTCCGAGGACGACGAACTGGAGTGGCTCCAGGAACGCTACGCGGGTGGCGGCTTGCGGATGGACGCGGCCTCGGACCTGATCTGGTCGAAATTTCTCCGCGCCTCCGCCGGGGAGGAATTCGAGGACGGCGGCCTCAGCCTGGACCGCGAGGACAATCGCCGGCTCCTCAATCGCCTGCTCCACCAGGCCGACGCCGTTCACTATGTCGTCACCCTGGACGAGAAGCCCTTTCGTTTCGTGGAGGAGCCGCTCCGCTGGGTGTGCCGGCCCGATTCACTTGGTTCGGGAGAGTTCGAACTCCAACTGGTCACCGCCTCCGGTGAGGACGTCTCCCACGAATTGCGCCTGCTGCCGGGCGAGGAGAACCTGCTGCTTTCCGACGAGACCATTTTCCGTGGTCCGGTATTCTGGCGGCACGGGGAACCCATGGTGGAACCGCGCTACGAACTGCCGCGCGAGGTGATCGAAAGCGAGGGCGGGGTGAACTTTCTCACCCGCATCGGCGCGGAACTGCCGGAGTCGCTGAAGGCCCGCCTGCGTGACGAAGCCCTCCGCGTACGCCTCGAACTGACCCTTTCGTCGAACGCCACCGCCGGTGCCAGCGAGCACATGTTGATCCGCGCGCTCGCCGCCAACCCGGACGGAACCCGCGAGGAAGTGCTGGAGCGGGACGGCTGGCAGGTGACCAAGCGCCACGACGAAAGCGGTGACATCATCTATCGCTACGATCGCTCGCTGCTGTATCGCGTGCCGGCGCTGCTGCAGCCGATGCAGCCGACCTGGGATGCCAATACCGCCTCGTGGCGCTGCCGGGTGGGCAAGACCTTCCCCGAACGCTACACGGAGTGGCGTGAGAGCCTGCCCGACCTGATCGAGGTCATCGCCGACGAGGACCTGTCCACCTTGGAGGCCGACCCCGTCGAAGCCAATGTCACCTTCGAAGTCGTTGACCAGGAGATCGACTGGTTCGATCTCAAGGTGGTCATCAACGTGGACGGCCTCGACCTCTCCCAGGAGGAAATCCGCTCCCTGGTGGCCGCCCGCGGCGAGTTCGTGCGCATGGAGCGCGGTGGCTGGCTGCGGCTGAAGATGAACCTCAGCGAGGAACAGCGGAACGCCGTCAGTCGGATCGGTCTCGATCCCTACGACCTCACTGGCGAGACCCACCGCATGCACGCCCTCCAGCTGGCCGAACCCCTGGCGAAGGAGGTGTTCGATTCCTCCGCCTGGGAGCGCATCACCAACCAGGCCAGCCAGCTCAAGCTCCAGGTGCGACCTTCCGAACCCGATGGTTTGAAGGTGAACCTTCGCCCCTACCAGGTGGAAGGCTATCACTTCCTCAGCTACCTCTCCTCGAATCGCTTCGGGGGTATCCTCGCCGACGACATGGGTCTCGGGAAAACCATCCAGGCCCTCACCTGGCTCCTGCACCTGCGCAGCCAGGCCGGTCCCGATCCTACGCCGTCGCTGGTGGTCTGCCCGAAGTCGGTGCTCGATGTCTGGGCCGCCGAGGTCGAAAAGGCGGCTCCCAAGATTCGCGTCCAGGTGCTGCGGAACCGCGCCGATCTCGACATGGATTTCGTGGCGAAGAACGTCGATCTGCTCGTCATCAACTACGCCCAGCTGCGAGGCGCCGCCGACGACCTGATGGCAGTGGAGTGGCTCTCGGTCATTCTGGATGAAGGTCAGCAGATCAAGAATCCCGATTCCAAGGCCGCCAAGTCGGCGCGGGCATTGAAGGCGAAGAACCGCCTCGTGCTGACGGGGACGCCGATCGAGAACCGCCTCCTCGATGTCTGGAGCCTGATGGCTTTCGCCATGCCCGGGATCTTGGGAAATCGGAAATATTTCCGCGATCGCTTCGATCGCCGCAAGGATCCGCAGTCGCACACTCGCCTGACCGCGCGCCTGCGACCGTTCCTCCTCCGCCGGACCAAGGGCGAGGTCGCGTTGGACCTGCCGCCCAAGACCGAGGAGGACGTCTTCTGCAAGCTGGAGTCGAAGCAGGACGAACTCTACAAGGCCGAGTTGGAGCGGATCCAGAAGGTGCTTCTGGGCATCGAGAACGACGAATCGCTCCGCAAGAACAGCTTCGTGATCCTCCAGGGGCTCATGCGCCTGCGCCAGATCTGCTGCCATCCCGGCCTGCTCGATCCCAAGCACGCCCACGAGGACAGCGCCAAGCTGACGGCCCTTTTCTACCTGCTCGACCAGTTGCGCGAGGAGGGGCACAAGGTGCTCGTCTTCAGCCAGTTCGTTTCCATGCTCGACATCATCCGTGATCGATTGGAAGACGAGGATCGGCCCTACAGCTACCTCACCGGCCAGACCAAGGATCGCCAGGCGGTGATCGAGGATTTCCAGACCACCAAGGATCCCAAGGTCTTCCTGCTTTCACTCAAGGCCGGCGGCAGCGGTCTCAACCTGACGGCCGCCAGCTACGTGGTCCTCTACGATCCGTGGTGGAATCCGGCGGTGGAAAACCAGGCCATCGACCGTTGCCACCGCATCGGTCAGGACAGCCGCGTCATCGCCTATCGACTGCTGGTCCGCGACAGCATCGAGGAAAAGATCCGCGTCCTCCAGCAGCAGAAGAGCGCCCTCACCACCGGCGTCCTCGGCGAGGAAGGCTTCGCCCGTAACCTGCAGATGGAGGACCTGGAGTTCCTCTTCCGTTCGGGGGATTGAGCCTGGAGCGCGACCATCCCTGGTCGCACCAATCGACCGGGGCGAGCAGGGATGCTCGCGCTCCGTCCCCGCCCAACCCTCTTGGCTCCGCGACCCAACAGGGTTGAGTCGGCGCATCGCGAAATCGATGCTACCTTGGCGCCATGAAAGTCGCCGTCCTCTCCGACATTCACGACCGGCTCGACCATCTCGGCGCGGTGCTCGCCGCCGTGGCCGAAGCCGCTCCCGAACGCCTTTTCTTCCTCGGTGATTTCTGCGCCCCGTTCTCGCTGGCGGCGCTCGCGGACGGGTTTGCCGGACCCATCGATGTCGTCTTCGGCAACAACGACGGCGATCAGTTCCTCCTCTGCCAGATCGCGGCGAAGCATTCCCACGTGACCCTGCACGCGCCGCTGGCGGAACTCGACGTCGATGGCAAGAAGGTCGCGCTGCAGCACTATCCCGAGATCGGGAAGCGCCTCGCCGAGAGCGGCGCCTACGACGCGGTTTTCAGCGGGCACGATCACCAGCGCTACGTGCACCAGATCGGCGAAACGCTCTGGGCCAATCCCGGCGAAATCATGGGGCGCTTCGGCGTCGTCAGTTTCGGGCTCTGGGAAACCTCCACCAACGGCTTCGATCACATCGAGGTCGCACCGAAGACGGAAAACTGAAAGCCGCCGGTTCATACGAATACGACGCCGTCGTCATCGGCACCGGTCCCAACGGATTCGGCGCCGCCATCACCTTGGCGCGCGAAGGCTGGCGGGTGCTGATGGTGGAAGCCCACGAGCGCCCCGGTGGCGGAGCGCGTTCGGCGGAATCGACCCTGCCCGAATTCGTTCATGACACCTGTTCGGCGATTCACCCGATGGCCATCGGTTCGCCGTTTTTCCAGTCGCTGCCGCTGGCGGACAAAGGGCTGGAGTGGGTGCACCCGGAGATCCTTGCCGCTCATCCGCTCGATGAGGGCGGGATGCCCGCGGCCTCGATACGGAAGTCGGTGGCGGAAACCGCGGCGGGACTCGGCCCGGACGGGGACGCCTACCGACGATTCTTCGAGCCGCTGGTCGAGAATGCCGACGCGCTTTTCTCGGAACTGCTCGGTCCGCTGCCCCTGCCGCCGAAGCACCCGATCCTGCTCACCCGCTTCGGTCTGCGGGCCCTGCCTTCGGCCCTGGCGACCGGGCGGCGTTGTTTTTCCGACGAACCCGCGCGGGCGCTCTTCGCGGGGAACGCGGCGCACTCGGTCCTGCCTCTCGATCGCCCGCTCGCGACCGGTGCCATCGGCATGATGCTGATGCTCGCCGGTCACGCCCACGGCTGGCCTTTTCCGAAGGGCGGAGCGCAGAAGATCACCGATGCGCTGTCGGCCTGTTTTCTCGAGGATTTCGGCGGCACCATCGAATGCGGTCGCCGGGTGACCTCGATCGATGAATTGCCGAAGGCGCGCGCCTACGTCTTCGACACGGTGCCGCGGGAATTGGCGCGGATCGCCGGCGGCCGGCTTCCGGCGAGTTATCGAAAGCGGCTCGGACGCTACCGCCACGGACCGGGCGTGTTCAAGATCGACTATGCGCTGAGCGAACCGGTTCCATGGCGAAGCGAAGATTGCCGGAAGGCGGGGACCGTCCATGTCGGCGGCACCCTCGACGAGATCGTCATTTCCGAGCGCGAGGCCTGGAACGGGCGTCACTGCGAGAAGCCCTTCGTGCTCGCCGCCCAGCAGAGCCTTTTCGACGAGACGCGCGCGCCGGAGGGAAAGCACACCTTCTGGGCCTATTGCCACGTGCCCAACGGATCCACGGTCGATATGACCGAATCCATCGAGAACCAGATCGAGCGTTTCGCTCCGGGGTTCCGCGACTGTGTCCTCGCCCGGCACACGATGAACTGCGCCGATTTCGAGCGCTACAACCCGAGTTGCGTGGGGGGCGACGTGGTCGGTGGCGTGGCCGACTGGCGGCAGTTGTTCACCCGCCCGGTGGCGCGGTGGAATCCCTACACGACTCCCGCGCCGGACATTTTCATCGGTTCGGCCTCGACCCCGCCGGGAGGCGGCGTGCACGGGATGGGTGGCTATTGGGCGGCAAAGGCGGTGCTGGAGCGAGTGGGAAGGAGCTGAGCGCTCGGGCCAAAATCGGTGCTGGGAGGACCGGGAGCGCAGGCCGGAGCGTGAAAGCAAGATTCCTTGGTGCCAGGGCTTCAGGCAACCGGGCTTGCTTCCAGCATGCTTCTCCTGCGAAGGAGAAATCCGCAGGCCCCCAGGAGGAGGACCAGGATGGCGGCGACCTGGTAGCCGGTCATCCAGCCTACAACCGCCGGTGTGTCCCGCTGAAATTCGTGGAAGAACCGGAAGGTGCCATAGGCGATCAGGTAGAGGTGAAAGTGCTGATCTGGAAACGCCTTTTCCTTCCTCAAGGTATGCAACACGACGAGACACAGGAGGTTGAACGCGATCTCCACGGGCACGGCCGGCCAGCGGGCGATTCCATTCCGGTCCACCAAGCGCATCCAGGCGTCCTCGCTGCAGGGTTTCCCCAGGCAGCAACCCTGCGCCAGGCATCCGATGCGGGCGACGATCAGCCCCAAGGGTACGATTGTCGCAAAAAAATCACCTGTGGGTTGTCGGTATTTCACCAACTTCTTCACCAGTTCGACAGCGAGGTATCCGCCGAGAAGGGCACCGAGCACGGTCTTTCCCCGGGTGAGCGAATCGGTGCTGTTCTCCCCGCCGAGGTAGAGCCAGCCCTCCGCTGCCAGAAAAGTGATCCGGGCGCCGACGAGGCCCCCGACAATTCCGCCCGCATAGATCAAGAGCAGGCGGGGATTGCGCCGGGTGAGGCGCGCCCAGAAGAAGATGCTGACCGCCGTCGCCAACGCCGCCATCCAGAGGTAGGGCGGCACTGTGGGAGCGTCGGTCATCGCACTTGGATTTGTCGTGGACCCTCAATAGGGGTTGCCCATGCATCCGTTGCACAGTGAGAAGAGGATACCGGGGGGGAGTAGAACCACACCTACCGCCACCCCTTCCGCCGTGTCCACCGCCCGCTTGGTCCTGAGCTGTTGGATTTCTCGTTCCGTGAGCTCGTTCCGGGCCATTTCGAGCAGGTCCTCATGGCTGTGGCCGTTCACCCCGTTTACCGGGATCAGGAAGGTTCCGATCTCCATGGGAAACCACTCGCTGTTTCCCGCGGTCGTCGGGAAATCGCTCGGCAATCCCACGGGGTAGTAAGTCGATGGGGCTTTCTGGAGGTACCAGATTTCGGGATCCGGCACCCGCCTGGAGGGAACAGGATTTCCTTCCTCGTCAGCATTGGCAAGCGGTGCCGATTCGATCGCTCTTTCCTTATCCCTCGCCAACTGGCGATTCGAGGCGCATCCCCAACAGAGAATGAGCAGAAACGCGACCAGGGCGATGAAGAGATCCCGGGCGATGGAAAAAAGCAGTTTCATGTGTCCACCTCGACTAGGGTTTCCTGTCGCCCTTTCCGATTTGATCCGGTCGATCGACGGAACCCGTCGAAGCTGGCGATCCGAGGGGGAGCTCCCACTGGATTTCGATGGATTAGCATTTTTTCTTGGGGTTCCACAAGGATGGACTTCATCGTTGCGATGATTCTTCCACCTCCCCGTCGCGAGTCTTGGATTAACGGCGGTCGGGCTCCGCCCTTTTCCAGTAGGCCATTGGCGAAAACGGAGCGGAACTTTCAGAATGAGAAAGAGGGGACTGCTCACGTCCCCGCACGGGTGGGTGAAAGCGGGCGCGCCGTGTCCTCGGATGCGTGATTTGCTCCCAACGGAAAAAGTCCCCATAATACCTGCCATGGATCTCACCACCGCCAGCGGAATCTCCCGACGCGAGGCGCTCGCGCGCATGGGCGGCGGGCTCGGTTCGCTGGGTTTGGCCTCGGCGTTGCAAGCAGCGGCGGGAGGGCACTCACTGCCGACCGGCGGCCTGCATTTTCCCGCCCGGGCCAAGCGGGTGATTCACCTGTTTATGAACGGGGGACCCTTCGGCCCGGATTTCTTCGATCCCAAGCCGGCGCTGACGAAGTACGACGGCCAGCGTCCCGAGGGCGCCGACCTCCGCACCGAGCGGCCCACCGGCGGGCTCATGGCCGTGCCCTACCAGTTTTCGAATCACGGTGCCAGTGGACTCCCGGTCAGCGAACTGCTCCCGATGACCGCGCGGCATGCCGACGAACTCTGCCTGCTGCCGGGCTGCTACACCGACAATCCGAATCACGGGCCGGCGTTGCTGCTGATGAACAACGGCACCATGACGCCCAAGGTGCCGAGCATGGGCGCGTGGATGTCCTATGGGCTGGGGACGGAAAATCGCGACCTGCCCGCCTACGTCGTGCTCTGTCCCGGGCGGCCGGTGCGCTTTTCCATTCTCTGGAACAGCGCGTTTCTCCCGGCGAAACACCAGGGGGTCTATATCAATCACTCGAAGATCGACCCGAAGGCAATGATTCCCTGGTTGAGCAATCCCGATCTCGCCGCCTCGGAGCAACGTCGGCAACTCGACCTGCTGACCGAACTGAACCGCGATCACCTCGCCGCCCGCGGTGGGATCGACTCCGCCCTGCAGGGGAGGATCGAGGCCATGGAAACCGCCTACCGGATGCAGAGCGAGGCGACCGATGCCTTCGATCTCGACCGGGAGCCGCAGCACGTTCGCGAGAGTTACGGTGAGGGACATTTCGCCAATGGCTGCCTGCTGGCGCGGAGGCTGAGCGAGCGCGGGGTGCGCTTCGTGCAGGTCTACTACGGGAATGGCCAGCCGTGGGACACGCACAGCAAGCACGACGAGCGGACCCGGAACCTGGCGGCCGACATCGACCGACCGATCTGGGCGTTGATCGAGGACCTGAAACAACGTGGTCTTCTCGAGGACACCCTCATCGTCTGGGGCGGAGAATTCGGCCGTACGCCGGTGAGCGAGAACGGCAATGGACGCGATCACAACCCGCATGGTTTCCTCATGTGGATGGCGGGCGGCGGCGTGAAGGGGGGACACATCCACGGGGCCAGCGACGAGTTTGGATTCAAGGCGGCGGAGAAGAAGATGCATGTGCACGATGTGCACGCGACCCTGCTCCACCTGCTCGGCATCGATCACGAGCGGCTCACCTATCGCTACGCCGGGCGCGATTTCCGGCTCACCGATGTGTATGGCAAGGTGGCGAAGGGGATCCTGGCGTAGGAGAGGGGACGGTTTGAAACGGCTGGGTTTCTTCCTCCTCGCGGATTCCTGCCCGTGTCATCCCGAGGGAGCTTGCGAGCGGAGGGATCTCTCACCGGGCCGAGAAGCGGCCGAGTTGGTTCAACCAGTGCGATGTCTCGCTGGCTTGCCTTGTTGGGAGGGGGCTTGGGGTTGCTCGGGAGATCCCTCGTTTCGTTCCTCACTCTGGATGACAAGAATTCGACCTTCGAAACAGCGTGTTCAATTCTTGCGGAGGAGCCGGTCAGCCCTTTGAGCGAGACGCAGACGCGCCCTTGGGGGAAGGCCGCGACAAGCGTATCCTTTCCTCCCATGTCTCGAAGCCTGCCAGCCTTCGGTGCCTTGGCCGTGATCGCGATTCTCACGACGACCGGACGGGGCGCCGAGACGAAACCGATCGATTTCAATCGTGACGTCCGGCCCATCCTCTCGGACAAGTGTTTCCAGTGCCACGGTCCGGACGAAGAGACGCTGGAGGCCGGGCTGAGGCTGGACCTGCGGGAATCGGCGACCGGAGAAGGCGCCATCGTGCCGGGCCAGGCGGATGCCAGCGAACTGGTGGCCCGCATTCTTGCCACCGATCCGGACGACGTGATGCCGCCGCCGAAGGTGAAGAAACCGATCACCCCCGCCGAGGCGGAGATTCTGCGGCGCTGGATTGCCGAGGGCGCCGAATACGCGGGCCACTGGGCTTTCGAGCCGGTGGCGGATGCGGAACCTCCCGTGGTCGCCGACCGGACCCGCTGGGCGAGGAATGAGATCGATCGTTTCGTGCTTGCCGCCCTGGAACGGGACGGAATCGAACCCTCGCCCGAGGCCGATCCGCATACCCTGGCGCGTCGGCTTTCCCTCGACCTCGTCGGCCTGCTGCCCGATCCGGATCGCGTGGCACGCTTCGTCGCCGATCACGCGAACGATCCCGACGCGGCCGTGGCCGCCTACGCCGACGAACTGCTGGCCTCGAAGCACTACGGCGAACGCTGGGGGCGGCACTGGCTCGACCAGGCGCGCTATGCGGATTCCAACGGCTACACCATCGACAGCGAACGCATCATGTGGCCCTACCGAGACTGGGTCATCCGGGCGATCAACGATGACCTGCCCTTCGACCGGTTCACCATCGAGCAGATCGCCGGCGACCTCCTGCCGGAGCCGACCAAGGCGCAGCTGGTGGCCTCCGGGTTTCACCGCAACACCCTCATCAACCAGGAAGGCGGCACCGACGATGAGCAGTTTCGCAATGAGGAGGTCGTCGACCGGGTCAACACCACCGGCGCCGTCTGGCTGGGGCTGACTCTCGGCTGCGCCCAGTGCCACACTCACAAGTTCGATCCCATCTCGCACCGGGAGTATTTCGAGATGTTCGCTTTTTTCAATCAAGGCGAGGACGTCAACAATACCGGGCCCACCCTGGAGGTCAGCGAAGGCGAACTCTTCCTCTCCGATCCCGATCCGGGAAAACTGGCGGCGCTGGAAAAGGCGAAAGCCGAGTTGGCGGCACTGGAGCGTTCCCGGGCGAAAAGGCAGGCGGCCTGGGAGCAATCGCTCCTCTCGGAAACGAACGATCAAGGCCCCGGCGCGACCTGGACACGGGCGAAGCCAACCACGATGAGGGCCGATGGAGGGGCGCCATTGGAGCGACTCGAGGACGACTCGATCCTCGCCGGGCAGGGCGCTCCCATGGAAACCTACCGCGTCACGCTCCCGACTCCCGAAAAATCGGTGTCCGCCATCCGGCTCCAGTTGATTCCCCACGAGTCGCTTCCCAGCAACGGTCCCGGTCGGGCCGGCAACGGCAACATCGTCCTCACCCGGGTCGAGTTCTTCCGCGGCGGCAAGCCGCTGGTGGTGGCGCGCGCTGCTCACGATCACGCCCAGCCCGGTTTTTCCGCGGCGTTCACCATCGATGGCGATCCCGACACCGGTTGGGCCATCAACGTGGGGAAGGGGACGCCGAAGGGCGTGAAGATGAACGCCGAGCACGAGGCCCACTACGTGTTCGCCGAACCGATCGCCGCCGACGGAGAGCCGATCGAGGTAGTTCTCCGCCACGAGAAAAATGCGAACTACAACCTCGGTCGGTTTGCCTTCGACATTTCCGCGACTGCCCCTCGGCCAGTGACCGAGGAGCACCTGTTGACGACGCTGCGGATTCCGGTGGAGAAGCGGAGCGCCGACGACAAGGCTGACGCCGAAAAACGCGCCGCCCTGGCTCGCGTTACGGAGACCAAGCGCGCGCTCGGACTCGGGGAAACGGTGAAGACCATGGTGATGCGGGACCGTTCCGAGAGGCGCGAGACCTTCATCCATCGACGCGGAAGTTTCCTGGATCACGACACCGAGACCGGCCCCCTCAAGCCAGGCGTGCCCGCCGTCCTGCCGCCGCTCCCGGATTCTGGCGAGAAAAAGGAGGTGGCCGATCGCCTCGATCTCGCCCGTTGGCTGGTGCGGCCGGATCATCCGCTGACGCCGCGGGTGACCGTCAATCGCGTCTGGATGCGCTACTTCGGCAAGGGATTGGTGGAAACGGAAAACGACTTCGGCACCCAAGGTTCCTTTCCCACCCATCCCGAGTTGCTCGACTGGCTGGCGAAGCGGTTCGTCGAGAAGGGGTGGTCGATGAAGGCGCTCCATCGGCTCATCGCGACCTCGGCCACCTACCGGCAGTCCTCGCACGCGCGACCCGACCTGCGGGAAATCGATCCCCTCAATCACCGGCTCGCACGACAAAACCGCGTTCGGGTCGAGGCCGAGATCGTGCGCGACGCGGCCCTATCCGCCAGCGGATTGCTCCACCCGGAGATCGGAGGGCCCGGGGTGAGACCGCCACAACCCGAGGGCGTCTACGCCTTCACCCAGCGGAAGGTGAGCTGGGTGGCGGCCGAAGGTCCCGATCGCTATCGCCGGGCGCTGTATACCCAGTTCTATCGCAGCGCGCCCTATCCGCTCCTGACCACTTTCGATTCGCCCGACTTCCAGAGCGTCTGCACCGCTCGGGTGCGTTCCAACACGCCGCTCCAGTCCCTGACGATGGCGAACGACGAGGCCATGTTCGAACTGGCCCAGGGACTCGGGGCCCGGATGCTGCGCGAGGTGAAGGGCACCGACAGCGTCAGCAATCGGGAACGCATTCGCCACGGCTTCTCGCTCTGCTACGCCCG
This sequence comes from Verrucomicrobiia bacterium, assembly GCA_030432615.1. Classification (GTDB taxonomy): domain Bacteria; phylum Verrucomicrobiota; class Verrucomicrobiia; order Verrucomicrobiales; family DEV007; genus JAEUHH01. The sequence goes on along the minus strand of JAUIGT010000082.1, from coordinate 1,683 downwards.
GCTCCCGAGCGACGAGGAAGTGGAGGCCGTGGCCGCTTTCCAGGAGGCGCAGGCGGCGGATTTCCGACAGGACGCGGAAGCTGCAAAGTCGGTCGCGCCGAAAGCGGATTGGCCCGAAGCCGACTATGATGTCGCCACCGCTGCCTCGTGGGCTGCCGTGGCCCGCGCGCTGATGAACACCGATGAATTCATTACCCGGGAGTAACCGATCATGAACAGGAAACCACTGGGAGCGCGGGCGTCTCGCCCGCTTCATGGGAAGAGCGCCAGCCAGGCCGACGGAAGTCGTTTCGCGGCGGGCGAGACGCCCGCACTCCCCGTGTTGCACCGGACCCGCCGCCACTTTTTCGAGAAGTGCGGACTCGGACTCGGCGGGATCGCCCTCTCACAGATGCTGGCGGAGGAAGCCGGGGCCAAGGTCGATCGGGCTGCCGATCCCATGGCGCCGCGGCGTTCCCATCACGGGGCGAAGGCCAAGAACGTGATCTTTCTCTTCATGGCCGGCGGTCCCAGCCACCTCGAGTTGTTCGAGGACAAGCCGATGCTCCGGAAATACCACGGCCAGGCGCCGCCGGAGTCGTTGGTGAAGGGCAAGCGCTTCGCCTTTCTCGGCAACGACGCCAAGCTGCTCGGCGGCGAGCGGAAATTCGGCACCTACGGCGAATCACGAATGACCCTGAGTGAGTTGCTGCCGCATCACCGGCGCATCGCCGACGAGGTCTGCTGGTTGCGGGGCATGAAGACCGACGTCTTCAATCACGGCCCGGCCAAGCTTTTCATGAACACCGGTTTCCAAGTGCCCGGGCGTCCGAGCATGGGCTCGTGGGTCACCTACGGCATCGGCAGCGAGTCGCGGGATCTGCCCGGTTTCGTGGTCCTGCAATCGGGGCCGCGTGGGCCCCGGGCCGGCAACGCGCTCTGGTCGGCGGGATTCCTGCCGTCGAGCTACCAGGGCGTGCCCTTCCGCGGGAGCGGCGACCCCATTCTCAACCTTGCCAGTCCCGCGGGCATCGATGCGGAACGGCAGCGAGACTTCGTCGATCTCGTCGGGGAACTGAACCGCGAGCGGCTGGGCGTCACCGGCGATCCCGAGATCGCCACTCGCATCAGCGCCTACGAGATGGCCTACCGGATGCAGACCAGCGCGCCGGAACTGATGGATCTCTCCGGCGAAAGCCAGGCCACCCTTGATCTCTACGGCGCCACCCCGGGCGGAAATTCCTACGCCAACAACTGCCTGCTGGCGCGGCGGCTCATCGAGCGCGGGGTGCGTTTCGTCCAGCTCTACCACACCGACTGGGATCATCACGGTGGACCGGGGCAGACTCTCGGCAAGGATCTGGAGAAGGTCTGCGGCGAAGTCGATCAGGCCTCGACCGCGTTGGTACTCGACTTGAAGCAACGTGGCCTGCTCGACGACACCATCGTCGTCTGGGGCGGCGAATTCGGCCGCACTCCGATGGGAGAGACCCGCGACAACAAGGTGGGCGGGCGCGATCACCACATCGACGCCTTCACCATGTGGGCCGCCGGCGGTGGTTTCCGGCCCGGGGGCATGTATGTGGCCCGCTGACGGTTTCCCCCGCTGTATTTAAGGACACTTTTAATTTTTATTCAAATTTTGAAAATTTCTCAAAAACATGAAAATGTTCGGAAATCGTCCCAAACCCCTCCCCAGCCCCT
>JAUIGT010000667.1 GCA_030432615.1 Verrucomicrobiia bacterium | reverse complement strand
TGGCGATTGAACGCGTTGATCCCCGGGCCCCGGAGAAACTGGTGCTGGAGGTAGCGTCCCGACCGGTTGTAGATCGGCGGGCGGAAATTCTGGATGACGACGCCGGGGCCGTAGGAGACGATGGCATCTCGCGTCTTGTGCCGGGGAATCACCGACTGCGAGACGGAGGCGGCGACGAGCTTGTCCCGGCCCCCGCCCGAACCCGGACCCGACAGGTTGGCGCAGAAGGCCGCGTCGCCCGACGGATCGATGGCCGGCGACTGGAAAGCCCGGTATTCGGCCTCCGGATAGTTGATTCCCACGGAATCCCCCCTTTGGGTGAGGGTGGTCAGGGGAAGCGGCCCGGCCAGCGGGCGGAAAAAGTAGGCGGCGCCGGAGTTGGTGTTGAGATCGTCGTCTGAGTTATTCCCCAGAACCGCGAGGTTGCCGCAGAGGGACACGGCTCCCGGGAAAAAGGACGACACGTTGTCCGCGACCGAGAGTTCCCGAATCACGTCCCCGGTCCGGACATCCACCAGGTAGGGCTGGTTTCCGACTATGAGGGCGAGATTTCCGGACAGAGCCAGGGCGCTACCGAAATGCTCTCCCGAGACCGGGCTGGGAGCCGTCAGTTTCCGGATCAGGGTTCCCGTTCCGACGTCGTAGAGGTAGGCTGCCCCTTTTTCGGCGTCGTGGTATTCAGCCCCGACCAGCAGCCGTCCTCCATCCATGGCGAGTTGTTTCCCGAACCAGTTACCCGCGGCACCATCAGAGGGGACAATCTTCCGCAACTCCGTTCCGTCTTCGTCCAGGTCATAGAGGTACACCGCACCGGTCGTCGATAAGTCGGAATCGTAGGCACCCACGGCTAGGATATCTCCGCACAACGCCAGCGGATCACCAAAGCCCGAGTTCGCGAAACCGTCGCTCGCTTGAAGGGTGAATGCGAAATCACCCAACTGTTCGAACGCCCCTGTCCGGGCGTGGAACACATGGGCGCGGCCGAATTCGTCGTCATGTTCCTCGCCTACGACGATCCACTGGTCGCTGAGCGCCACCGCTGTCCCGAAGTGATTCTGCTGCGAGGGATCCTCGAGGCGAATGACTTTCCGAAGCCGCCCGCTGGGCAGGTCGTAGAGGAGAGCGGCACTGAACGGACTGTTGCCGACGAAGAAAGGCGCCCCCACCAGCAATCGATTGCCGCAGAGGGCCAGGCTCGAACCAAAGGCGCTTCCGCTCAGCCCGTTGAACAAATCCCGCGAGGGTTGGATCTTGCGAACGAGTCGACCGGTGCGAGCACTGAACACATGGACGGCACCATCGCCGGGACTGAGAGTCCCCGAAGGTCCGACTTCGGGCGCGCCGACCACGATCCAGTTTTCGTTCACGGCAACGCTCGATCCGAAGAGGTAACTCTCCCGAGTCACGTCCCCGGGTTGTGGATGGAGCTTGGTCACGACCGGGTTGCGGGCGGTGGCATCCCCGAGGAGCAGCACGAGGCAACCGGCGGCGACGAAGAAAGGGAAAAGGCGATTCATGGGAAAAGGAGGAAAAGGTTCGATTCGCGTCGGCGGCTTCAGGGTTTGCCCACCACCAGTTCCTTGGCGCCGTTGTCGAACTGCAGGCAGAGCACCAGCTCGCCGTTGCGGTTGAGCACCTGCCCGTGGCCTTTGCCTCCGGCGCCGGTGCGATCGACGATGGGCTGCAGGACGATGGATCGCAGCCGGGTGGACTCGGCATGCGGGGTGTTGTAGATCGTGCCTTTTCGCAGGGCGATGCGCGGCAGGCGCAGGCCATGGGACGAGCTCGCGTCCTGCCCGTTGTCCGTGTCTGGATTCGGATGGGGTAGGAGTACATTCCCCGTCAGGAGCGCCTGGTTGCGGGACGGCGATCCGGAGAGGGAGGCGACGATGGCGTAATTCCCGTTGATGGGATCGACCTCCACCCGCTGGATGGTGCGAACCCGCGGACAGTCCCAGGCGGAGACAGGATCGCCCTCGCGAAGCAGGGTTTTCATCAGGTAGAAGGACTCGGTCAACGACCCGGATGGCTTCCGGTAGACATGCACCAAGGCGCAGTCGTTGGACGCGTTGACCCCGGATCCGAACCCCTTGGCAAGGACCAGGATCTGGTCCGCTCCCACCGGCCAGAACCGGAGGATGCGGTTGGCATTGGCCAATCGGCCATCCGCCGATATCAGGCTCGAACCTTTCTCGAACATCACCGCACTCAGTCCCTCCCGCCAGATTCCCTGGCCCGCAAAGTTGTTCGCATTCCCGCTGCGGATCGCCTTGACGATGCCGAAGCCGTTGGAATCCACCACTTCGCCTAGGATGGCTCGGAACACCACGTCCTCCGAGGTGGCGCCATCGAACTGCGGTGCTTCCTGCCCTCGGCGTGCCACCGGGAAAAACTGTCCCCCGGCCGACGTCGTGAAACAGGCGGGGAATGGACGCCCCCCGCTTTCGGGAACGACGAAGGCACTGAATCCGTAATACTCGGAGGAACTCGCTGCGGCCCGACCGAAAAACTGGCCGAAGGTGTCCAGTCCGCTGGCGGATTCTCCCTCGCGGGCCTTGGTGTCGCCTATGGCGCCCCCGAAAGTGTCGGCCAGCAGGATGCCGGTGTCGTCGGTGGCGGTCACCCCGCCGGGACCGCGACGCAGGCGAAAAGGGACCAGGAGGCGATCGGTTCGCGCCGTCAGGTGTTCGCTCGTCTGGAGGATTTCCGCCATCGACTGGATCTCCGCATCACCGAGATTGACAAGGGGTGTGCCAGTCCGAAGCTGATCGGCCCGGGAACCGTCGAAGGTCAGGAGCGTGCGGTTGTTCCTCCCGGTCACACCCGGTCCCCGCAGCAGTACCTCGAAGACCATGGAGTCGGCCCGACTGCTCACGAAGCGTAGCATCCGCCCGATCTTCAGCCCGGGCTCGATGACATCCGCGTTGCCGCCGGCAATGCCGTTGGTATCGAGGGCTCCCTGGAAATTCGTCCACAAGCCCTGGTTG
>JAUIGT010000081.1 GCA_030432615.1 Verrucomicrobiia bacterium | reverse complement strand
CGGTAGAGCGACTGGTTTACACCCAGTTGGTCGGCGGTTCGATCCCGTCCCCGTGCACCAGCTTTGCGAGGCCACCTGATTGCGGGTGGGCTCGGGCTTGCGAGTTGGCTCTTTTCCTTCTAGGGCTTGGGCATGTCTCAACCCGTCAGAATTCTCGTCGTCGGCTGCGGCCACATGGGCATCTCCCACGCCAAGGCCTATCACGCCATGGAAGGTTTCGAAATCGTGGGCGTCGTCTCCCGCGGTGAAACCTCGCGCCGCAAGCTGCTCGATACCCTCGGCGCCGATTATCCCCAGTTCTCCAACTACGAGGAAGCCCTCGCCGAAACCAAACCGGACGCGGTTTCCATCAACACCTACCCGGATACCCACGCCGATTTCACCAAGAAGGCCTTCGCCGCCGGCTGCCACGTCTTCCTGGAAAAACCGATCGCGGAAACGGTCGAGGAAGCCCAGGCCATCGTCGATGCCGCCAAGGCCGCGAACCGCAAGCTGGTCATCGGCTACATCCTCCGCGTCCACCCGACCTGGGCGCGCTTCATCGAGGTGGCCAACGACCTCGGACGTCCGCTGGTGATGCGGATGAATCTCAACCAGCAGTCCTCCGGCGAAATGTGGCACACCCATCGCCAGCTCATGAACTCGATGTCGCCCATCGTCGACTGCGGCGTTCACTACGTCGACGTCATGTGCCAGATGACCCGCTCGAAACCCATCCGCGTCAGCGCCATCGGCGCGCGCCTGACCGACGACCTCGTCGAGGGAATGTACAACTATGGCCAGCTGCAGGTCACCTTCGAGGACGGCTCCGTCGGCTGGTACGAGGCCGGCTGGGGTCCGATGATGAGCGAGACCGCCTTCTTCGTGAAAGACGTCGTCGGACCGAAAGGCTGCGTCAGCATCGCCGGCGTCAAGGAAGGCGAGACCGAGAGTGACGACATCGATTCGCACTCCAAGGCCGCGTCGCTGAAACTCCACCACGCCGAACTCGACGAGAACGACCAGTTCAAAAAGCCCGACGAAATCATCGACTGCGCCGACGAACCGGACCACGACGGCCTCTGCGCCCGCGAGCAGGAAGTCTTCCTCAACGCCATCACGAACGACGTCGATCTCTCCGATCACATGGAAGACGCCGTCAACAGCCTCCGCATCGTGCTGGCGGCGGACGAGGCATTCAAGTCGGGAAAAACCATCGAGCTGTGAAATCACTGGGAGCGCGGGCGTCTCGCCCGCCCCGAAGAATCCGTGAACCAGATCGCGCTTCGATGAACCCATCCACTGGTCGAATGGTGAGAAAACGTCCCGCATTCCTCCTGCTCATTCCGCTTCTCCTCGTCGCCGTCGTCCCAACAGCGATGGCACAGGAGAAAAAACCGGAACCCCCATTCGCCGCGCCCGTCCCCGCCGGTGATCCCGCCACCTTCGGCGCGAAGATCCAGCGGACCATGACCCGCCTCGCCACGAGCACGCCGGAGAAGCGGAACCACGTCCGCGTGCTCTTCTACGGCCAGTCGGTGACGCGCAACCCCTGGTGGGAAAACGTGGCCGATGACCTGCGGAAACGCTTTCCCCACGCCGATCTCGAGATCGAGAACCGCGCCATCGGCGGCTATGGCGCACCCACCCTGATCAACACCGCGGAGTTCGATGTCTATCCCTGGTATCCCGACCTGGTCATCTTCCACGTCTGGGGCGGCGTGGAATCCGGGCACCAGGAAACTCTGGTCCGCAGCATGCGCGAGCGCACCACCGCCGAGGTCCTCTTCTGGACCAGCAACCTGCGCTGGCCGAGCACGGTGCCACCCGACGGCGACCCGCAGCATCCCGACGTCCTCACCAAGGACGGGGAAGACCAGGCCATCGCCGACCTCTATTTCCGGCTCGGGGACGAACTCCACTGCGAGGTCGCCGATGTCCGCACCGGGATGCAGGATTACCTGAAAACCCACAACCTGGTGGTGAAGGACACCCTCAACGACACGGTTCACCCCAACCAGCTGGGCAACTTTCTCATCGGCGAGCTGGTCAAGCCGCACCTGCGACACGATCCCGCCTTTTCCGACGAGACGTGGAAGGACCTGGTCATCGACATTCCCGTCGATGATCCGCGAGTGAAGCGAGGCGAGGACGGAAGCCTGACCCTGGAGTTCGACGGCAACCGCGTCGATGTCGTCGCCGCGACCGGGGCCGACGGCGGAAAAGCCAACGTCCTTCTCGATGGCAAGGCGCCCTCGGCCTTTCCCGAACTCTACTACCACACGCGCCCCAGCCCCACCCCGGTGGCGGGACGACCGGCCATCAACCGGATCGATCACGAGTCGCCCCTCCAGGTGGAGACCTGGACCGCGCGAATCCTCGAACACGATCTCGATACCGACAAGCTCCGCTACGAGGTCATCGGTTCGAAAACCGGCCCCGACGGCATCGGCGAGCATCACCTGCGCTTCGTCTCGAACTCGGGGCGCGTCGTCATCGATCCGAAGATGTGGATGGTCAACTGGTCCCTCCGCTACAAGAACCAGGCGCTGCCCGAGGACTACCAGGTGACCTGGGAAACGAAGCCGCTCTTCGTCGATACCTGGCAGGCCCCGAAGAAATCCGACATCGATCCCACCCGCGAACGGACCCGCATCACCACCCTCGTCCAGGGCGTCGCCAACGACCGCCACAGGATCAAGCTGGTCCCGGAAAAAGCGGGCGAACCGCTCCCCGTCGAAGCCTTCCGCGTCTATCGGCCGCCGCTCAAGTAGAACCAGTAGGCCAGCGACTCCTCGCAGCGAGAAAGGGCACCGCAGAGGTGGAGCAACCGGAGAGGCTTGGGCCTGAGAACCGCGACGGGAGTCGCTGGCCTACACACCCGAAAGTTCACTCTCCCGCCACCTTGGGCAGATCATCCGCGAACCCGGCATCGGTTCGCTTCAACTCCGCCACGGTCTCGGCCCGCATGCGCTTTACGCGATCGGCCTGCGCCGGGTCCTGCGCGAGATTCGTCAGCTCCTCGGGATCGGTTTCCAGGTCATAGAGTTCCTCGATCTCACCCTCGATGAAGGTGCGGACATACTTGTAGCGGCCGTCGTGAATCGACGCGTACCAGGGAATTCCCGCGGTCTTCATGAGCGTTTTCTCGTCCCGCGGAATCGGCACGGTGTCCGATCCGTAGAACGCTCCCGTGTGGACCATCAGCAGCGGCCGATCCCACTTCGTCTCCGGATTTTCCAGCAACGGCGTCAGGTCGCGCCCGTGCATCTTCCAGGGCTGCTCGATCCCGGCAAAGGAGAAGAAAGTCGGCACCAGGTCCACCCCGCCGACAGGAGTATCGCAGGTCTTTCCTTGTGCCAGGCGTGACGGCATCGCGACGATCATCGGGCTGCGAATGTTGGCGTCGTAGGGCGCCACCTTGGTGCGGAAGCCGTGCTGGCCCCACGCGAAACCCTGGTCGGAGGTGAAAACGACGAGCGTGTTCTCGTACTGGTCCGTTTCCTTCAGGGTTTTGATGAGGGTGCCAACGGCTTCATCGAGAGCGAGCACGCCCTGGTGGTACTGCCGCACCCAGCTGTTGAGATCGCTGCCGTGGATCCCGCTCTTCGGCTCGAAACCGCCGTAGGCCAGCGGCTTGCCCACGAAATGCGGAAGCCCGTCCTCGCCCTTCGCCCAGAGGGAAGAATCCTGCAGGTAGGCCGGCTTGCCCGGTCGCGGCGGGTAGATGTCGGCCGGGATGGGAACCCGAAGATCGGGGTAGGCATCGAGGTGGCGTTTCGCCGGCGTGTAGGGGCCGTGCACCGCGCCGTAGCAGAGCCAGAGGTAGAAGGGCTTGTCCGGGTCGCGGTTCTCGCCTTTCAGGTAATCGACCGCCCACTCCGTGTAATTGTCGGTAGAATAGCCCTTCACCATCTCGGCTTCGCCGCCGTTGGTCTCGATGAGCTGATCCTTGTAGTAATTCCCGGCATTCTTCTGATGACGGGGACGGTTCCAGACTTTCTGGAAATCCCAGTCGCGATTCGCGCCGGTATCGGTGCCGGTGTGCCACTTGCCGAGCTGGGCGGTCTGGTAGCCGTTTTCGCGAAACACCTTCGGCCAGAACGGGCATTTCTCCGGATCGTATTCGCTCCCCGGATAGGCGCCTTCCATCCGCATCGATTCGACCGCATGCTGGTAATGCCCCGTCAGCAGCGTCGCCCGCGACGGCATGCACCAAGTGCCGATGTAGGCGTATTTGAATCGCACCCCGCTCTCCGCCAGGGCGTCGATGTTCGGCGTCTTCACGAAGTCGTAGGCCTCCGGGTAACAACTCACCGTGCGGTGCGAATGATCATCGGTGTAGATGAAGAGGATATTCGGTCGCTCGTCCGCCGCGGAGAGCAGGGCGGGCACGAGCAGGAGCAAAAGGGCGAAAAGAAGCGAGCGCATGGCGCGAGAGTAGACAGGGTTGGGCCCACGATTCAACCCTCTTCATTCCGACGAATCTTCGTCATACCGCATCGCGTGATTGTTCCTTCCGGGGTGAGCCGGTAATACTGCCACCATGTCTTTGAAGCCCCTCTTCCTCGCCGCTGGCGTGGCCGTTTCCCTGGTAGCGTCCGCATTTTCGGCCGAAAAACCCAACATCGTCTTCATTCTCGCCGACGATCTCGGCTATGCGGAACTCGGCTGCTACGGGCAGAAGAAGATCCGCACCCCGCGCATCGATTCCATCGCCGCCGAGGGAATGCGCTTCACCCGCAACTACTCGGGCAACGCGGTTTGCGCGCCGTCCCGCTGCGTGTTGATGACCGGCAAGCATCCCGGCCACGCCGAGGTTCGCAGCAACCGGTCCATGAAAGCCCTGGGTGAACCGGAGGGGCAGCACCCCATCGCCGCCGAGGAGATCACCATCGCCGAATTGCTCGCCGAGGAAGGCTACGTCAGTGGAGCCTTCGGCAAGTGGGGACTGGGCAACGTCTGGTCGACCGGCAATCCCCTGAAGCAGGGCTTCGATCGCTTCTTCGGCTTCAACTGCCAGTCCCACGCCCACAGCTACTACACCGATTATCTCTGGAGCGACAACGACAAGATCTCCCTCGGCAACAACCCGCCGGTGCCCGGTCACGCCAGCCTCCCCAAGGGCGCCGACCCGAGCGATCCGAAAAGTTACGACATCTTCAAAGGCGAAGACTACGCGCCGGACCGCATCAACCAGGAAGTGCTGAATTTCATTCGCACTCACAAAGACGAGCCGTTCTTCTGCTACTACCCGACCATCATTCCCCACGTCGCCCTCCACGTGCCCGACGAGGAACTGGAGCCCTACCTCGCCCAGAAATGGAATGATCCGCCCTTCACCCGCGAGGGCGGCTACGGCTACACCCCGCATTTCACTCCTCGAGCGGCCTACGCGGCGATGATCACCCGCATGGACACCTACGTCGGCCGGGTGCTGGACCTGCTCGACGAACTGGGACTGGCGGAGAACACCATCGTCGTCTTCACCTCCGACAACGGCACCACCCATCTCAAGGACGAGGTCGACTACGACTTCTTTCACAGCGTCGATAACCTCCGCGGCCTCAAGGGCGATCTCTACGAGGGCGGTGTGCGCGTTCCCCTGGTGGTCCGCTGGCCGGGCAAGGTGGAAGCCGGGAGCGTCTCTGATTTCGTCACCGGCTTCGAGGATTGGATGCCGACCCTGCTCGATCTCGTGGGCGCGAAAACCGGGGCGCCCGAGAGCATCGACGGCATCAGCATCGCCCCCACCCTGCTGGGCAAGGAGCAACCGGAGCGCGACTTTCTCTACCGGGAGTTTCCCAGCTACGGCGGTCAACAGGCGGTCTGGCTGGGCGAGCGCTGGAAAGGCATTCGCCGCGACCTGATGCCGCGCGGGAAGAAGAAGCCCGAAGAGATCGCGGTGAAAACCGAACTCTACGATCTCCAGGCCGACCCCGCGGAATCGAACGACCTCGCCGCCAAGCATCCGGAAGTCGTCGAGCAGATCGAGAAGCTGATGAAGAGCGAGCGGGTCCCCTCGGAGATCTTCCCGATTCCCGTGCTGGACCAGGCGCAGGGGGCGGAGTGAGCAGCGCCCGCCTGTCCATCCCATGAAGACCTTCCATCTCCTTCTCGTTGCCACCTGCGGAGTCGCCTTTTCGGGAATCTCGCGAGCCGACGAATTCGTCATCGCGGAGCAGGGCGAAATCCGGGTTCCGCTGATCCTTTTCGAGAACGCCCCACCACTGACACGCGGAGCGGCGGAGGAACTGGCCGCCGGTATCGAGCGAATCTGCGGGACGAAACCGGAGCTGGTCGAGGGAACGCCCGATCCGGTGCCCGAGCGCGCCATCTGGCTCGGGTTTCAACCCGCGGTTGCGACGCTTTTCCCTGACCTCGATTTCGAGTTTTCCCACCCCGAGGAAATCCTGATCGCCAACAACGGAAAACACCTCGTCATCGCCGGGCGCGATCGCTGGGACCCGGAGCGGCTCGTGGTCGAGGGCATCGACGAAACCATCCACGGGAAGCAACTGGAATACGGCACCGCCAATGCCATCTACACTTTCCTGCAGGACCAACTCGGGGTGCGCTGGCTCTGGCCGGGGGAACTGGGCAGCGATTTCCCCGCGCGGAAAACGATCGCGCTGGCGCCCTTCGTTCACCGGCATCACCCCACGATCCGCGGCCGGGGCAGCGCCTTCAATTTTTCCGCTCTCAGCAACAAGGGCTACGGACGCGCCCACGACTGGTCGCGAAGGCAACGACTCCAGCTCGATTCCCTGCCGCTGGGCGGCGGCCACGGGTTCGGCGACTGGTGGGAGAAATATCACGAGACGCATCCCGAAATTTTCGCTCTCCAGCCCGACGGCACCCGCAGCGGTCACCCCAGCCCGCGCAACGCCAAGCTTTGCCAATCGAACCCCAAGGTCTGGGACCTGTGGCTCGAGGGTGTGGAGGAAGCACTGGCCAAGGACCCGAACGTTTTCGTCTTCAACGGCTCGCCCAATGACGGTTGGTCGAGCGGCCACTGCGTCTGCGAGAACTGCCGGGCCTGGGATCATCCCGACGGCGAGCCACGCCTCATGCACTGGCATCACTATCGCGAGGAACGTCCCGCGCTTTCCGACCGTCACGTCACCTTCGCCAATCATCTCGCCGCGAAGCTGAAAGAGCGCTTTCCCGACCGCGACTACTACGTGCTCATGTTGAGCTACGGGCATTCACGCCCGGCACCGATCGAGGCCCGCCCCGCCGAGAATGTCATCATGGCCAGCGTTGCCAACTTCTTTGGTCGTACCGACCTGGTCGATCGAGGCTCCACTTGGGGCACCACCCACCGGAACCAGTTCGCGGCCTGGGGAAAGCTCGCTCATCATCTTACCTGGCGACCGAACACGGGATCGCCCGCCGGATGGCAACACGGTCTCCCCGACCTGTCGGTGCAACAGACCATTGCCGACCTGAAGTTCGTGGCCGAAAATCACTGCCTTGGGATCTTCATCGATTCGGTCTGGGAACACTGGGCCACCCAGGGACCGCAGTATTACGTCATGTCCCAACTTCTCTGGGATCCCGCTGCGGATGCCGAGGCCATTCTCGACGACTACTATCGGAGAGCCTTCGGTCCGGCCGCCGGGGAAATTCGGGAATATTTCGAAGCGCTGGAATCGGCCCGCATGAAGTTCACCGAGGAGCGGGGCTACGGGGCCGGCCTCCTCGAATTTCCCGAACTCTACACCCAGGAACTCCTCGATCAGTCCGGAGCTCGGCTGAACCGGGCGACCAAGCAGGCGGAAGGAGCGCCGGAGATTTTCGCGAAGCGCGTCGCCTTCATCCGAGCGGGCCTGGACTGGACTCGGCTGACCATGGAAAACGCCCGACTGATGCAAGGCTACTGGAAAGCCCCGGACGATGCGGTCGCGCAAAAAGTGCGCGATAACTGGACCGCGATGGAAGCCCTCTGCGACGCGAATCCCTTCGCCATCAACTGGGGCCCCGTCCGTCCCAATGGGCCCCGAATGCTGGGGCTTCACCCCGACCATCCCAATCCCCGCTGGAAACTCCAACCCGATCCCAAACGACCGGACGACCTCGATCAGAACTGACCGACGCCATGAACAAAACGCCCCGCCTTGTCTCCTCCCTGCTGGCGCTTGCCGCCGCCTTGGTTTTCTCACCGACCGCCGCCCGATCCCAGGAAAAAACCGCCGGCCTCCAAGCCGGCAGTGCCGCGGTCGACATCACGCCCGACGTGTTCCCGATGCAGCTGCGTTCCGGCCCCTCCAAATACGTTCACGATCCGCTCCACGTTCGGGCCGTCGCCCTGCAGAACGGCGAGGGACGCGTGGCCATCGCGTTGATCGACGCCATCGGCACCGGCCGCGAGGAGACCGACGAAGCCAAGCGCATCGCCGCCGAGAAAACCGGGTGGAAGCCCGAGGAGATGCTGATTTCCGGCACCCATACCCACAGTGCTCCGAAAGGCGGCGACACCTCGCCCGGCCGCATCGCCTACGAGAAGAAACGCAACGACGGAATGGCCCAGGCGCTCATCCAGGCCATCGAGTCGATGGAGCCGGCCCGGGTCGGTTACGCCTCCGACGAGGAATCGACCGAAGTCTACAACCGCCGCTGGTTTCTCAAGGAAGGCACCATGGACAAGAACCCGCTCGGAGGCTTCGACCAGGTCCGCACCAATGCGCCGCGGCAGAACCTGGTGAAGCCCGCCGGCCCGGTCGATCCCGAGGTCTGCGTCGTCGATATCCGCACCCGGAAGAACCGTCCCCTAGGGCTCGTCGCCAACTGGGCGTTGCACTACGTGGGGGGCATCCCGTCCGTGATCGAGGAAGACGGCAGGAAGGTCGGCATGGCCTCAGCCGACTATTTCGGCGAGTTCGCCCGGGTCATGCCCTACCGCCTCGGTGGGAATCCGCCGGAGAATTTCGTCGCTTTCATGACCAACGGCGCCGCCGGTGATATCAACAACATCGACTTCAGCAGCACCCGCGCTCCGCGGGCACCCTTCGAGCAGTGCCGCATCGTGGCGGCGAAAGCGGCCGACGCCGCCTGGCGGGCGGTGAAAAAGATCGAGACCTACGAGGAGAATCCCGTCATCGCCATGCGCCAGCGCGAGGTCCCGCTGGAGTATCGTCAGCCGACCAACGACATGATCGAACAAGCCAAGGCCCTGCTCGAACTGACGAACAAGGAACGCAACGAGATCAACCAGCGATCGACCAGCAACGTGAACCTGACGATCGAGTACTCCGGCGCCGACCGTCCCGAACCGCTGCCCGTTCTGATCCAGGCCATCCGCATCGGCGACCAGGCCATCGTCTCCATGCCTTTCGAGGTGTTGGTCGAGATCGGTCTCGAGATCAAGGAGAAGAGCCCCTTCCCCCACACCTTCCTCATCGAGCAGGCCAACGGCAGCCACGGCTACCTCCCGCCCCCGAATCAGCACGAACTCGGCGGCTACGAGACCTGGCTCAGTTCGGCACGTTTCGAGAAGGATTCTTCCGTGATCCTGACGAAGAATTTGCTGGAGATGTTGGGGGAACTTCGGGAACTCCAATGAACGGGAGAGATTCCCCCCTCCTATCCAGGCTCAGCACCTTTTCCCGAAATTCACCTGATCCCGGTGAAGCTCGACGCATTCTTCCGGAGGTGACCAACGCGCCTCCAGGGAAAAATCCACCCGCGACTTCTTCGCTTCCTCCGGAGGCAAGGTGACCCGCACCAGGAAACTGACTGGCGTTTCATCGATGCCAAATCGGTCTCGATAGAAATCGCTGTACTGATTCGGTTCGTAGCGCAGGTCGATCCATTCGCCCTCCACCTCGCGACCATCCAGAGAAGCCGTGAGGCGGATATTGATATCCGTCCGGGTGGTCAGTTGCGAGGTGAGGTAGCATCCCTCCACCAGGACTCGGGCTCCGTCTTCGCCTTCCCGAATCTCTTGATGAATCACCGCCTTGGGAATCGAGCGTTTGGCGGGCCAGAAAAAGAGGAGCAAGTGAATCGGCAGCAGCAGCCAATACTCGGGGGCCACGATCACGACACCTGACAGGACCAGCAGCGGAAAGACTCTTCGGTAGAACAAGTCGAGAAAGTGATCCCATCGATCGACGGCCTGGATTGGAGACGTTCCGTCCCCCACTCCTGAGAAGGGCCGAAATTTCCAGGTGAACCAGGCGGCATAGATGACGGAACCGACCATGGGCAGCAGGACGAAAGGCGCCAATGTTCCCAGAACCATCAACAACGCCCCCACCTCGACCGGGATGATCCAGTGGCGCAGCAACCGGGTAGCTCGCTCTCGCCCCATCCTCACCACCGCGGTTCGGTTGCCCGCCGCCAGGTCGTTGGGGAGATCGATCAGTTCGTGACCCGCGATACCCCGCAGTCCGGCTCCCGCCTGCCAGACCAGTGCCGGTATCAGGAGCAGCAGACCGGCAGGAACCGGTCCGTCCAACTGCCCCGCCATGACGATCGCGGTGATGGCAAAGGGCAACAGGTGAGCATAGCCCGAATCCACCAGAAGCCCGAGATGCGATTCCTTCAGGCGAAGTGGTCGCAGGGAGTAGGAGAGAAACAGCAGCATCTCCACTCCGGCCAGGCCGAACGCAACGGCCTTCGCTCCCGCGAAAAAAAGGAAGAACAACGAACCAACCCCCAAGCCGGTCAATACGAAGACGATTGCGCTCTTCGAGCGGCCCTGGCAGGAGTTGGATTTCCCCGCCTTCGCATCCGACTCCAGGTCACCGAGGTCGTTCACCACGTGACCAAAGGCAGCCGTAGCGACGAAATATCCCAGCATGCCCGCCATAATCCGGAGGGCATCCATGATTCCTCCCTCGAACTGGATCAGCAGGAAGTAGAAGGGGGCGAAGAGGTAGCTGACCTTGTAGGACCACCAGTCGCGAAAACGTCCCAGCTTCCTCACCGCGCCTTTTCCTGGAGGGTCACTGGCCATCGGGCATCACTACTCTACCGGCAAGGCATCGCCTCGCTCCAAACAATTCAACGCACCGCAGGGCGCAGTATCAGTGGAAGCTTCTTCGGTCGCCGAAGGGTATGCTCCGTTTCGATCATGATCGGTCCATCGCGATCATCCAGCCGAATTTCTTCGAAGGCCTCCAGCAGCATCTCGATGACGATCCTGGCTTCGAGTCGCGACACGGCCATTCCCACGCAGGCGTGCGCTCCGGAGCCGAACGAAAGGTGGCGATTGGATTTTCGGTCGAGGACGAACCGATTCGCTTCCGGAAAGACCTCCTCATCCCGATTCGCCGAGCCGACCATCAGCTGAATGTATTGACCGGCGGGGATCTCCTGCCCACCCAGGATCGAGGGCGCCACGGTGATGCGAAAGACGTCCTGGAACGGAGGCTCGAAGCGGAGAATCTCCTCGACGAACTTCGGAATCTCTCGGGGCGATTCGCGCAGCGCGTTGGCCAATTTCAGATCGGAAGCCAGCCGGTGCAGGGCGATGGCGAGCAAGTTGATGGTCGTCGCCGAACCCGCCGACATCAGCAGCTGCGCGAGATCAACCAGGTCCGGCTCGGAAAGCACGTGAGCCGGATCGCGAGGATGCACGAGGTCCGCGAAAGGAGCCTGGGAACGGTTCCGCAACTCGTTGGCGACATGTCCCTGGAAAAAGGCCCGGCATTCTTCGAGAACCGCAAACTCGTCCGGCCTCGGAGCGTCTTTCTTCCGGTTCACGCTGAGGCGGACGAAAAGGTCGCCCCAGTCCATGAAAGTCGGCACGCTGGATTGCGGCGCCCCCAGCAGGTGAGTGATCACCTTCATCGGGAGCGTCGCCGCCATCTCGGAGAAAAACTCGCAGCTTCCCTTTTCTCGAAAAACCTCGATGTCCGCCGCCGCCCACTCCCGGATCTTCGTCTCCAGATCGACCAGGTGCCTGGGACTGAACAGTTCCCTCACCAGTGCATGAACGCGCTCGTGATCGGGCCCGTCCGAGCCCATGAGGATCGACTCGAAGGAATTCGCCCGGGACGAATAGACCTCCGGCTGTTGCAACACGCGAACCACGTCGCGATAGCGCGTGACCAACCAGGTGTCGGACGCGCGATTGTAAATGACGGGAAAGTTTTCGCGCAAGTCCTCCAGCACCGGGTAGGGATCGACCAGGAAATCGCGATCCAACAGATCAAGATCGATCGACTTTCCATCGTCACTCAGGTCGAATTCGCCTTTGCCCTGAACGATTGCTCCGGCGCCTTGCATCCGCAAAAACCGCCCAAGGGCCTCCACCGCAAAACCGGTCGTCAATTCCTCCGACCCCCAGCGCGGTGAGACCGGAGGCCCACTGTAAAAGGCGGATCGCTCCCACGCTCCGTCATTCGATTGCAAGGCCACGAGGCGATCGATCACCTCTGCCAGCATCGGGGAGTCGGGAGAAAACGTGAGCATCGCACAAGCCGCCATCGCCAGGGTCAGAGAACTCTGATCAGCCTCGGAGTCCGCCAACCGCTCCTCGATCCGTTCCGTGATGGGCCGGCCGAGATCGCGAAAGCGCGCCACGCCACAATCACAGGCCCTGGCGATCATGTAGTAGAGCGAAACCACGTCCACGTAGTAGAAACTCGTCCCTTCCTCTCGATTCGACCGGATCAAATCGACGAGGTAGTCGATGGCTTTCGCGGTCGAATCCGTATCGCCCAGGTAGGCCACCACGTTGGCGATCACCGTTGCATCCACCTCCTTCTCGGGGACCTTTTCCTTGGCGACGTTGAATCTCGTGACACCGAGAAACTCCGCAGGCTTGGGTGGCGAACGAAACTCGGCCAGGCTTTCCAACGAGCCCAGGTACGCCCTCCAGGCGGGCGACGAGGAGTGCGACTCGAGCAACCAGGTGTAGAAGAGCCCATCTTCCCCGCAGTTCTCCTCGAAGATCCAGCCGTTGTCGGGAATCTCCCGATCGTTGCGCGCCAGGACCAACGAGACACAGGAAGTGTCGTCGAGGTCGGGAGGTATGCGCTGATGTTTGAACTGCTTGGGCGTGTAGTAGCGCCATACCCCCTCGGGTTCCATCTGCGCCTCGAGGAAATCCAGCGCCCGCCCGATCATCGGTCGGGCGCGAGGAGGACAGTGCCCCAGCGAATAGGAGATCAGGGAAGTGACAAAGGGCGAACTGTCGAAAACAGCCTTCTCGGGATCCTCGTCGAACCAGATCAGGGTCGGGAACTCTCCATCCTCCAATTGCCTTTCCGCCAGGAAATCCAATCCTCGGTTGAGGGCCACTCGAACCTTCCGGACTTGGGGTCCGCGATCACTCGCCCCCCCGATCTCGGCGGTCTCGAAATCTTTCGGACTCTGTCCATGAGTGATCGGACAAACACCCACCGTATCGGGTGCCTCGTGCCTCGCCGCGTCTCGTGGAAGTTCATTGGCGACGACTTCCACTCTCTCTTTTTCAATGCCGGGAGAAGAGAGCGGTTTCTTTTCGAACATCCATCCCGCGAGTCGGTCGGCGTAGTCCGAGAAGGAAAAACGCTCCGTCACAAAAGCGGCACCGGCGTCACCGAGTCCGCGGCGTTTGCCATCCTTGGCGAGCAACTCGTCGATCGCGACCGTGGTCGCTTCTCTGTCCTGGTAGGGAACGACCTCTCCGAAACCGGTCTCCCGGATCATTTCGGCCACTCCCTGGTCTCGATCGAATCCGATCACGGGCACTCCCGCGAGAAACGCCTCAAGGACCACACTGGGAAACGGATCGATCCGCGAACAGAGGAGGAACAAGTCAGCCTCCCCGAGAGCAAATCGGACATCCTCGATCTCGTCGAGATGGTGAAAGTGACCGATCACCCCTTCCCGCTTCATGTCGTGGATGGCGTGTTGAAAGAGATCCTCGTTCCGGATCGTACCGACCCAGACGAAATGCGTGGTGAACGCATTGGGAGAGCTGGTTCCGTAGTGCCGGACCAGGTTCGCGAACCAGTCGAATCCTTTCCGGGCATCGATCGTCCCGCACGCCATGACCACTCGATCCGCCGGCCGCAGGTGATTCTCGCGCCGGAACTCATCGACGAAGGCTTGCCTTTCCGCGGACTCCACCCCGGCCCGCTCCATCTGGTAGCAGCCTTGCGGTTGGATGAAGAACTGTGTGGCCCCCTCGGACTCGTCGATCAACCGCTCCGCCTCGAAACGCTCGAAGACATCACGACAGGGAAAGACGACCGCGGCGGCGGCTTGGAGGTGACGCTCGATCCAGTCCTTCTCGAAGGCGTAGGGATACTCATGGATGAGGGTCGTCACCTCGAAGCCGGCGTCGTTGCAGGCCACCGCCAGCTCCGTCGAGCAGAGGGAATTGACCAAGGCAATCGGACTTTCCACGGCGCCCGCGATCCGCTCCAGGAACTTGTGGGCATCGTCCGGGGCCCACCGCAGGTAGTGGCCGAAATGGGGAACCACCATTCGACTCAGGCTGCGGAAGGATTCCTCGAGACTTTCCCCGGCATCCAGGCTCAGCACGATCACCTCGCATCCGTGCCTCTGCTTCAGTTGACGAATCACCTCGAGGATGATCATGGGAGCCCCGGTTCGCGTCATCTCGTGGGTGGCCACCACGATGGTCTTAGGCTGCAGATTCTCCGCGAGCTGGTTTCCGAGTTCGCGGATTTGCCCGCCCAACCGGGCGCCGGACTGGCCGGACCGCTCCAACTGGCGCAGCAATCTCTCCACGGGCACGTCCCGGAGCTGCTTCGGAAAGACCTCTCCCGTCTCCACGATCCGAAACTGAAAGGACCTGTCCGCCCCATCGGCCACCAACCACTTGAGGGGAACGGGCAGAGAGAATCCGTAGCCATCCGGGATCTCCGGCTTGCGGGAAGCTCCATCGGCCATGGCGGTGGCAAAGACCCGGCCAGCCTGGTCGATCAATTCGACCCGGAAGCGACGGTCGGGAGCCTCCGACGCGTAAACCCCTCCATGGAAGGCGAAATCCGAAATTCCGAAATATCGGCGTTTTACGGAAGCCTTGATCTTTCGATTCCGCCGCCTTCCGCGCCCGAAATTAAACTTCATTGACTGATATCGATGGATTGGCCGCCTTCCGTGCCGTTGCGTCCCCTCTTACGCTTCGGCAATGTCGGGATCTCCAGGAAAGTTCGCGTTGAACTTCACCGACTGAACTGCCCCGCGGGAACATCTCCGTTTTTCCCGGAACGGAATTCACGCTTCCGGGGCAACCATCGGTACCGGTTCCCCATGTTCTCTGTTCTCACTTGTTCGATCATCAGCTTGTGACTGTCCTTCCGATCGCGGCCCGAAGGGCAAAAAACGCGGGGATCGGCGGGCGCTCAGGTTCAGGGAGGAGTTCGCGGCAGTCAAGTCGTGGCGAAAGATTCAACGCCCAGCCTTGAGCCCCAGCCTTCGAAACCGCCACCGCGCCGGAAGTCTCCGAGCGAAGAAACTTGCGACACCCCGTCCCGTCTGCTGTCATTATTCCCCGCTGCCGATCCCCCAGTCCCATGCCCGTCATCGCTCCCGAAGATCTCAAGGAAAACTACGATGCCGTCATCGTCGGCTCCGGCGCCGGCGGCGGCCAGGCCGCCTACCTCATGGCGATGGAGGGGCTGAAGGTGCTCGTGATCGAGGCCGGCCGCATGGTCGATCCGACCCGGGAACCGGCCATGTTCCACACGCCGAACCAGGCGCCGCTTCGGGCGGAAAGCACGCCGGACAAGCAGTACGGATTCTACGACCACTCGGTGGAGTCGGGCTGGGAGATGCCGGGCGAGCCTTACAGCAACGCCAGCGATGCGGAAAAGCGCGAGTTCTTCTGGTGGCGGCAGCGGATGATGGGCGGGCGCACCAATCACTGGGGCCGCGTCTCGCTGCGAAACGGACCCTACGATTTCGAGCCCCGCACCCGCCAGGGCGTCGGACTGGACTGGCCCATCTCCTACGACGAACTGGCGCCCTACTACGACAAGGTCGAGATGATCGCCGGGATCTTCGGCGCCAACGAGGGAATCGAGAATTCCCCCGACTCCAGCCCCGGCGTGCTCCTGCCGCCGCCGAAATTCCGGGCCGGAGAACTGCTCGCCAAGGTCCGCGCGAAAAAGCACCTCGGTCTCGATGTCGTGCCCGTGCATCGCGCCGTGCTCACCACCACCCAGGACGCCGACCGCGTTCCCGGGAAACTGCATCCGCACAACGGCAAGGCACAACGCCTCCTCGCCGAGAACATGCGGATGCGGGCGAAGTGCTTCTTCGCCACCGACTGCCATCGCGGCTGCTCGATCGGGGCCGCCTTCGATTCCACGACCGTGTTTCTCCGACCCGCGCTGAAATCGGGGAACCTCGACATTCTCCCCAATGCGATGGCCCGCGAAGTCACCGTCAACGATGAGGGCAACGCG